>JASJCP010000181.1 GCA_030065935.1 Xenococcaceae cyanobacterium MO_167.B27 | reverse complement strand
CTCCGATTTAACGCATGATTCTTGACTCATCGACTCTTAACTAGATACACCCTAAAATGCACCCCCGCCAGACCGTCTCTGCAAGCATTTTATGTTAAAGACCACGATATGCCCTACCGCCGACTGTATTGGTGCGCGTTCCCTAGCTGCGGAAACCGCAGCGGGGGTGGATAGGGGGGACTTTTCTGGTTTGATGTTTTGCTTCCCACAGTTGATTGTAGTTTGTTGAAGTCCCCCCATCCCCGCGCACCGCTTTTTATAATTAATGATGAAACAATTAATAAACTCACCCAGGTTCGCAATAAACTTTTACGCAAGAGAGCAAATTATCTGAGACTTTTGGTTACAACCCATGTTTATTTCGCTTTCTAGGTTCTGTACACAGTCCAGCAATCTCAGCTTGTGTCGCGTACAAAGACATTATACAACGCTTGCGCGAAGTCCGCTTCAATAGCGCGAAAAGCACCAGATACAAGCCGAAAAATTAAGTATAAAGCGGACTTCCGCCCCTTAATATATAAAGATTATGTATCAAAACTGTAAACCTTGCCCGATGAATCGCGGAAGACAAGATAGAATTAATGTTGCTCTTGAGCGGAGTTGGTAAGAGCCAATTCTCCTTCAGCCGTAATTCCTCCCATTTGGTCAGCGGATTTCTTGACCACACTGGCAAGAAATCGCCGATGGTAGTGATTCTCATGTAGTGAAAGCTGCACCACCTCTTTATCTCTCTGTCCCTCTTACAACTATGCGTTTAACGCCTTTTTGCAGGTTTAACACGAATTATTACATCATCCGTACCTTGACGACTCATCTGAATGAAATTTCTGGCGGTATTCCACTCAAGTAGTACTACTATATCTTCATCAGTTCTTTCAGGCTGATTACGCCAAATATCTTCTGTTTCAGGTACGGCATAGTTATCTCTCTCAACAAGTCTAAAACCTCGAATATCAGAATCTTTTTTGGATAGACCACCTTGCGCTCTACTAGGAAGACCAAATTCTTCGATCATGGCAAGTCCTAAGTCTTCATTATTACCAGTAGATTTGAAGATTATTTCTGATAACTGATAATCATTAACGCTATTGATGCTAAAGTTGAAAAATACATCAAATGAATACCCATCTTTTGACCATTGACTTTTGAGTAGGGTTTGCTGAGTATCAGTTTTTAGTAAGATTTGCTCATTAAGATTGACAGTTATTGCTGCCCCTTCGGAAGCTGCTACCACTTCATCCACACTCATACCCCAGCGAGTATACTCCCACTCTGCTTGAGCGGGCAAGTTAACCATACTGACAAAGATCGCTGTGGTTATTAGGGTAAAAAAAAATGTTTGCTCATACCTTAAAATTTATATACTCTCAAAATTATTGAATCAAAAACTTTGACTTAATTTTTGCAGAGATGCCATTTTTAGACAAGAACCTAAACTGGATAGCTAACAATATTAAAATTAAGGAAGCTAATTCAAACTGGCTTTATTTTATATCTTCTATGTTGGGACCGATATCTATTGTCGTATTGGTTTGACCTGCTTGGAAAGTAATTAATTTCCCTGTAATTAATGTCAGTTCTTGTTGAAATTCAGGTGCGTCTGAACGAGCGATATTGAGAATTGTAGCCGTCTTTTTTCCATCAGGTCCTCTATAATCTATGATGTATTGCTGATAATTACGATCTGGTGCAAATATTTTGCCAACAAAAGCAACCGGACCTAATAATATGCTACCAACTATACTACCAGTGTCCGAAAGTAATTTTTTAGCATATTCTCCCGAAGCAATTTCAAAAACGCTTTTACTTGGGATGGTTTTATTGTTGTCTTGATATTTCTCTTTTTCAAAGTTTATGGCAATAGTGTTTTGCTGAATATTCACTTGACAGGATTTGAATGTTTGCTCTTGCTCTTGCTGGTTAATGTAAAGACATTTCCCTCCATAAGGTTCTTCTCTAGCGACAGCACTAGCGAATAAATTACTAGTCATATAGGCGATCGCCAAAACAGAAAATAGAAGTTTATTCATAGATTTTAACCACAGTTACAATAATTGGACTATATTCCCCTGATCTGTTATGTATGCATCAAGAGTTGTCTGTTCAGGTTGACGGGGAGACGCGGGGGACAGGTTAACCGGGAGAGGGTTTGATGGGAGAGTTACCTAATTCAAAAATACACAGTTTAAGTGCATCGGCAGCTTACTAATAATGATCTTACTTAGGTTTCAATTTTTAAAATCACCTCTTAATTATTAATTTAGAAGTGATGTCAAAATAATTCAGTAAATTTAAGAAAGAATGCTTTATCTTTCCGCCAAAAGAAGACCCCCACGTCCCGTGGAGGGATGAATTTTGGACAAGAGTAAACGGGTTACAGGAATAGCTCATTTGTGGTAAAATGCTGCTATGAAACAGCTAAGAGGATTCAAGTATCGATTTTACCCAACTTCCGCACAGCGATTAGAGTTGGCGCAGACCTTTGGCTGCACAAGATACGTATATAATTGGGCATTGGCACTTAGAACCAATAGCTACTACCAAGATAATGTTTCTTTAAGCTATACCGATACTAGCAATGCTCTAACTAAACTGAAGAAAGACCCTGAAAAATCTTGGTTAAAAGCTGTTTCATCTGTCCCATTACAGCAAGGATTGAGGCATCTAAACACTGCTTTTCAAAACTTTTTTAAAGGTAAAGCTAAATATCCTAAGTTTAAGAAAAAGAATAATCGTCAATCAGCCCATTATGCACCCAATGCTTTTAAATGGGTTGATGGAAAGCTAACCTTAGCTAAAATGTCTGAACCATTAAAGATTAAGTGGAGTAGATATTTTACAGGTGAACCCAAAAGCGTAACCATCTCGCTTTGCCCAAGTAATAGGTATTTTGTATCATTCTTAGTTGAAGAAGAATTAGATACTTGGAGTCCTGGGATAGAAGAAATTGGGATTGACTTAGGAATTAAAGACCTGGTTGTTTGCTCTAATGGTTTGGCTTCTGGAAACCCCAAGCATTATCAAAAATATCAAACTAGACTAAAAATTCTACAACGCAGATTAGCCAAGAAAGAAAAAGGGTCAAATAATAGACATAAGGCAAGACTGAAAGTGGCAAAGCTTCACGCTAAGATAGCTGATTGCCGAAAAGATTGTCTTGGTGCGCGTTCCCAAGCCAGTCCGTTGGGCGGGTTTCCCGACTTGAAGGAACTGGCGTTTGCGTCTTACGCCGACGCGGGGTCGCACCGCTTTTTACACAAGTTGAGTACCAAATTAGTTAGTGAAAGCCAAGCTATCTATACTGAAACTCTGGCTGTAAAAAACATGATGGCTAATCATAAATTAGCCAAAGCCATAGCTGATGTTGGTTGGGGCGAGTTTTTGCGCCAACTAGAATATAAAGCTAAATGGCATAACCGTAAAATTGGTGCAATTGATAGATGGTTTCCATCATCAAAACGCTGTAATCGATGCGGTCATATTTTAAATAAGTTGCCTCTTGAGGTTAGAGAGTGGACTTGTCCTAGCTGTAACTCATTGAATTTGAGAGATCAGAATGCAGCTATGAATATCAAAGCGGTCGGGCAGACCGTATTTGCTTGTGGACTAAGCTCTGGCGGGGATGAGTCATTGACTAATCTAGCTATCTTGGGATGAATCAAGAATCCCTCGCGAAAGAGCGACGGGAGTGTCAAAACTAGAACTATATCTCAGTTAATAACTTAGCTAAAGTCGCTCCTAAGCCCCACACCTCTATTTTTAAATGAGTGTGGGATGAATCGCGACACATATTTCACGTTTTTGTGCTAGAATTGCTTATAGCAAATTTAATTTTACTCTAATGCTTCGAGTCGCCAAAATAAGATTATATCCAAATACCAAGCAGCAACAAACCTTAAGCCAGTCTTTCGGTAATTGTCGCTGGCTTTGGAACTATTTTCTTAATTTGATGAACAAAACTTATGCAGATACCAATAAAGGATTATCTGGATACGATATTAAAAAGCAAATACCCCAACTAAAAAAAAAGCATGAATGGTTAAAACTGACCTATTCCCAATGTTTGCAACAAGTTTGTCTAAATCTTGGTGTAGCTTTTAACAACTTCTTTGAGAAACGTGCTAGATATCCCCGTTTTAAGGCTAAACACGGTAAACAATCAATACATTATCCCCAAAATGTCAAAATTCTTGACGAAACTTTAAAGTTGCCGATGATAGGTGAGGTTAAAGCAGTTTTCCATCGAGAGATAGAAGGTAAAATCAAGACTGTAACTGTATCAAAAAATAAATCAAATCAATACTATGCTGCAATCCTGTTTGAAGATGGCAAAGATAAACCAAAAATAAATGCCGAAGGGAAAGCAATTGGTATTGACCTTGGTTTAACTCATTTCGCTATCACCAGCGATGGAAGTAAATTTGATAATCCTAGATGGATTAATAAGCACGAGGGTAATTTAAAAATCAAACAACAGCAATTATCAAGAAAACAAAAAGGGAGTAACAACAAAAACAAATCAAGACTTAAAGTAGCTAAGGTACAGAACACTCTAGCCAATTGTCGTTCTGATTTTCATCACAAGCTATCACGCAGGATAGTAAACGAGAACCAAGTTATATGTGTAGAAAATCTAAATGTCAAAGGTATGGTAAAAAATCACAATCTTGCCAAGGCAATTTCCCAAGTAGGTTGGGGTCAATTTTGTACCATGCTCAAATATAAAGCAGAGCAAGAAGGTAAAGTATATCAAGAGGTAGATAGATTCTTTCCCAGTTCATCTACTTGTAATGTTTGCCTCAATCAAGTAGATAGTTTACCTCTAGAAATAAGATTTTGGGATTGTTCTAATTGTGGAACTAAACATATAGATCGTGATGTTAACGCCTCCAAAAACATCCGAGACGAAGGACTGCGAATTTTGACCTCTGGGACGGGGGATAAAGCCTATCGCCAAACTGTAAGACGGAGTAATAGAGGACGCAAGAAATCTACTACTGCGCTAGTTTCTGGGTAGGAAGCTCACACCGTAGCGCGCAGCGTGTCGGTGTTGAGTAGTTCACTAGCTTGAGAAGCAGAAACGGGAGGAGAAAAGAAAAACCCTTGCCCTAATTTACAACCAAGTTGCTTGAGCCATTGCAGTTGCTCATTAGTCTCAATCCCTTCAGCAATTACGTTTAAATTGAGGGAATTACTCAAGGCAATTATCGATTCAGCAATAACCTGGTTATGAGTTTTAGGTAGAGCTTGGCTGACAAAAGTACGGTCAATCTTGAGAAAATCGACAGGAAATTGATGTAAATAGCTCAGACATGAGTAACCTGTCCCAAAATCATCAATACTGAGATTAATATCTTTGGCTTTGATTTGTTTAAGTAATTGACAAACTTCTTCTACATTTTCAACTAGCATACTCTCAGTAATTTCGAGTGTTAAACTCCCATTCTCCAAAGTATGTTGTTGAAGAATTGTTTCCACTTCCTTCAACAAAGAGTTTTGTAACTGTTTGACTGACAGATTAACGCTCAATTTTAAAGATTTATTAGGAAACTGACTTTGCCAAATTGCTAATTGTTGAGAGCTAGTGCGTAAAATCCATTGACCAAGAACTACCATTAATCCCGTTTCTTCCGCAATGGGAATAAACTCTGTCGGAGAGATAAAACCACGTTCAGGGTGTTGCCACCTAATTAATGCTTCAAAACCATAAAGCTCATCGGTTTGAAGGTTAAAAATGGGCTGATAATAAAGCAAAAACTCATTATGTTCAAAAGCTTTTCGTAAGTCATTTTCCAAATGTAATCGTTTGACTGCTTTCAAATGCAAAGAAGTAGTAAAGATAGCGTATTGATTCTTTCCTCTCTGTTTAGCTAGATACATTGCCAAATCGGCATCTCTTAAAAGCTCTTCGGCTTTTTGATGACTACTTGTCCCCATCACAATTCCAATACTAGTGCTAGTAAATATTGGTTTAACAGAAATTTGAAAGGGAGAGCGAAAGACTTCCAAAATACGTTTGGCTACTGCTACAGCTTGCTCTAGATTATCGACTTCTTCTAGCAAAATCACAAATTCATCTCCTCCTAAGCGAGCTGCCAAATCTGTTTCACGAATAAAATGTGTCAGTTTACTGGCAACTGTAAGTAAAAGCTTATCCCCCATAAGATGACCTAAACTATCATTAATAACTTTAAAGTTATCAAGGTCTAAAAAAAGTACCGCAAAATTGAACTGAGGATTTCGTTTAACTCTTTTGATAGCTAGGTCTAATCGTTCCATAAGAAGACTTCGATTAGGTAAACCAGTCAATTTGTCGTGTAGAGCATCATACTTTAACTGCTCTTCTACTTTAATGCGATTAGTTACATCTCTTGAGGTAGTTTGCAAATGCTGTCGCTCCTCATGAGTAGGCAAAATTCGGCGAGTTATAGTTTCTAACCAGATATAGTCTCCTGTTTTTTTCCGCATGCGATAGGTTACAGATAAAGTCTGCTCCGTCAAAAGTTGCTGGTGAAATACTCGACGAACTTGCTCAAGATCATCTGGGTGAACTAACTCGTAAAGGTTATGCCCCATTAATTCAGTAGGAGTATAGTCTAACAAGATCTGACTAGAAGGAGTTATGTAGAGACAGTTCCCATCAATATCCTGTAAACAAACCAGATCGCTCATATTTTCGGTTATTAAACTAAGAAGCTCTTGACTAGCTCTCAAAGCTTCTTCAGTTTTCTTTAATTTAGTAATATCGCGTCCTACGGATTGGATTTCCGAGAGTTGACCATACTCATCAAAAATACCTTCATTGAGCCATTGAGTCCAACCAATTTCCCCATTTACCCTTTTGTCGCGATTTTCAACCAAGGTGCGGGGGTGGGCAGGACTCAGTTTGACTAACTTTTTCAATACGTACTCTTGTAAATCATCTGGATTAGCAAAATCACTCCACTTTCGACCGATTATTTCTTCCGTGGTCACTCCTAAAACTTTACAAAGAGATGGGTTAGCAAAAGTAATAGTAGTATCTGGTAGTAAACGCAAAATAAAATCAGTTTGAGCTTCTACTACTTTCCGATAACGATTTTCAGTTTCTTGCAGAGCCAGTTCAGCCAATTTACGAGCACTAACATCTATGATCAATGTATCCCAAACTATATCTCCATTATCAAGAAGTTGGGGACTACCTGCTGCCTCTAACCATTTTGTCTTACCTGAAGGAGTTATAATACGCCACTGCCAAAACCAAGACTCAAGAGTTTTAGCTGAGTGGATTACGGACTCATACATTGCAGCTCCATCGTCAGGATGGATCATGTTCCAAAGGATTTGAGCATCTTCAATAACAACTTCAGCTTTGACTTCCCACAAGTCGTAACAACCAGGACTCACATAAGTAACAGCATCAGAAGTATCAGGATGAAGCACATATTGAAGAATCGCTCCGGGTACGTTGGCAGCTATATTCCGAAAACGTTTTTCACTATCCTGTAAAGCTTCTTCAGCTTGTTTACGCTCACTAATATTAGTGATAACAGCCAAAGTATGTTTAGGATTCCCAGTTGCATCTAATACTAGAGAAACACCTGTAGTAGCCCAAAAATAACTACCATCCTTACGTAAATAGCGTTTTTCCTGGAAAAAGTAGGGAATTTCCTTGGCAAATAAACGATGGACTGCGGGGGAAATCTTCTCACGGTCATCAGGATGAGTAATTTCCCAAACAGTTTTACCTAGTAATTCTTCACGGGAATAACCTAACATTTCACACCAACGCGGATTTACATTGATAAATTTTCCTTCTAAAGTGGCATTGGCTAGTCCTACTGCTACTTGATTATAGATACTTCCATATTGTTCTTTACTTTCTCGTAAAGCATTTTCTATTCTTTGCCTTTCTGTAATATCTACAGCCATAGAAACTACTACTCTGCGACCATCTGGTAAACAACCCAGAGGGGCAGAACTGAATTGCCAAAGACACTCTTGACCATCCTTTGTCTTGAGCGTGAAGTCCCCTTCCTCCCAACGGGATTTTAAAAGATACTTTTTAGAAATTACATTTTCCAAAATACTTTTTCCCTTATCACCATAAGCTTTCTCAGCCCAAATTTTTGTAGTGGAAATATCCTGATGACTGTAGCCAGTTAATTCAGTCCAAATTTTGTTGACTTCTAATACTTCCCCATCTTCAGCATGAATCATAATCGGGAATGGCGCATTCGATATAGCACGACGAAAATGTTTTTCACTTTCAGATAGAAAGTCTCGAATTGCTTGAAGCTGGCTAATTTTTCGATACAAAAATAGATTCCAAACCCCAAAAATTATTAAAACCAGAAGAATAATGTAAAACATGAAATCAACTAACTTTGAGATATTAAGTTATATTCTCGATTCAAAAATTAGATTAGCTTCATAGCAAATTTATTTTTATTTTTGATTGATAATTTATTTATGGTTAATGAATAGTTAAATAAATAAAAAAATATATAAAACACTTAAAATAATCTATAACTATTATATTAATGAAAGCTAAAATCGGTTCTACTGAACTGGCTGTGTAAAACTAATAAATATTTTTTTAGGGGTATAAGCGATCGCCATACCAAGCGAGAAAATGAAAGAGCAAAACAATGATAGTTTCTTTATTCCTGACGTGAACAAGAAACTTAACATAACGAAAATAAAATTATTAGAAATGTGTCATTTGGATCAGTTCTGCAACCAAGGAAAAGAATGGAGCTTCTATAAGTAATAAGTCACCAGAACTAATTAATTGATTAAAATACCAATTCTGAAAAGTCAAGCTACAGATGGGGAAGTGGGTAAGTGGGACACCGAAGGAGACTTCATTACTTCATTACAAAGTCGATCTGTTATTAATAACAAGACCATTACCACTGTTCAGGGAAGAAAGATTGAAAGATGAAGTTACCATTAGGGACACCTCCCTTTGACAAATTGTGTCGAGTTTTTGACCAAAGGCGAACTTCCGTTAAATTAAAGATTCAAAAGCTCCACCTTCTAACACGAAAATATTGGATAAATCGGGATTAGCCTCAATAGCAGCACTTTCTTCTAGTCCTGCCAACAGGAAACCACCATTTTGTGTATTTTTATAACGATTGAAAGGCTCTCCTGAACCCAATCCTGATGGGAATAGATAAAATTCCGCAAGATCATTATCTTCATCATCTAAACCTTCTGGTATCCATTTATCTCGTTGGGGGGAATTATCGGCAAAAATAGCATCATATTCCTCGGTACTGACAAATAAGTAACTACCAGGTAGCTCAAGGCTTCTGAGACGGTAGAAAGGTATTAAACCAGTTCCCGATTCCTGACTAGCAATAAATGCAGGATTAACAGTACCATCTTCTTGCACACCTTCTAATTCAAAAATGTTATTAAAGTCGGGATTAGCTAAAATAGCATTTTTTTCTTGTTCCCCCACAAAGAGATAAGTTCCTGTTTCCCTAGTAGTATTGCGGAAGCGGTAAAGTTCGATACTTGTATGAGCATAGTTAAACTCATACTTATAGAGTGTCTCTACATAGTCATCGATAATGCCATCTCCGTCCCTATCACTTTCTTCAACGGTAGATAGTAGTAAACCAGTTTCGTTGTTGTAGCTGTTCGTTGTGGAATGACGCTCATCGAGCCTGCCATCATCTGTGTCCCTATCGTATTCATTAACGGTAGATAATAGTGACCCTGACTCGTCGTAGGTATTAATTGTTGAATAACGAAAATCGGGCTTGCCATCTCCGTCGCTATCCCTTTGTTCAAGGGTAGAAAGCAGTAACCCCTGGAAATTATAACTGTTTGTTGTTATTGAAGAACGCCCATCGATAATGCCATCTCCGTCCCAATCGCGTTCATAAAGGGTAGAAAGCAGTAACCCCTGCAAATTATAACTGTTTGTTATTGAAGAACGCCCATATTCTTCAAGGGTAGAAAGTAGTAACCCTTGAGCGTTGTATCTGTAAGTTGTTGAAGAACGACCATCGATAATGCCATCTGCGTAGTCATCGCGTTCATAAAGGGTAGAAAGCAGTAACCCAGTTGCGTCGTAACTGTAACTTGTTGATTCAAGATAATAACCTAGTCCTTGCTTCTCTACAAGGGTAGAGAGGAGTAACCCAGTTGCGTCGTAAGTATAAGTTGTTGATTCACTCCAATTGATAAAACCATCTCCGTCGTAATCTTCTTCATAAAGGGTAGAAAGCAGTAACCCAGTTGCGTCGTAACTGTAACTTGTTGATTCACTATAATCGATACCGCCATCATCTATAAAGATATCGTATTCATAAAGGGTAGAGAGGAGTAACCCAGTTGCGTCGTAACTGTAAGTTGTTGAAGAACGACCATCGGGCTTGCCATCTGCCTCCCTATCGTGTTCATAAAGGGTAGAGAGGAGTAACCCAGTTGCGTCATAGGTATTAGTTGTCGTAGAACTATAATCGGGCTTGCCATCTTCGTCTTGATCTTCTTCATAAAGGGTAGAGAGGAGTAACCCAGTTGCGTCATAGGTATTAGTTGTCGTGAAACGATAATCGATCTGGCTATCTTCGTCTCTATCCCGTTCTTCAAGGGTAGAGAGGAGTAACCCCTCATTGTTGTAGCTGTAAGTCGTTAAAGAACGATAATCGATAATGTCATCTCCGGAGCGATCAAGTTCTTCAAGAGTAGAGAGGAGTAACCCCTCTTGGTCGTAGCTGTAAGTTGTTGAATCACGATAATCGTGATAATTGATAATGCCATCTGCGTAGTCATCGTGTTCTTCAAGGGTAGAGAGGAGTAACCCAGTTGGGTCGTAACTGTAAGTCGTTAAAGAACGATAATCGATTTGTCCGTAGTCATAGTGTTCTTCAAGGGTAGAGAGGAGTAACCCAGTTGGGTCGTAATTATAAGTTGTTTCACGACGCTCATCGAACTCTCCATCTGCGTGGTCATCGTATTCATAAAGGGTAGAGAGCAATAACCCAGTTGGGTCGTAGGTGTAAGTTGTTGAATAACGTTCATCGGGTTCGTCCCCCCAACCGACGATATCGTATTCATAAAGGGTAGAGAGGAGTAACCCAGTTGGGTCGTAGGTGTAAGTTGTTGAATAACGTTCATCGAGCAGACTATCACTGTCGTCATCGTATTCTTCAACGGTAGAGAGGAGTAACCCAGTTGGGTCGTAGGTGTAAGTTGTTGAATAACGTTCATCGATCAGACCATCTCCGTCGTCATCGTATTCTTCAACGGTAGAGAGGAGTAAACTTTGAGGGTCGTAGGTGTAAGTTGTTGAATAACGTTCATCGATCAGACCATCTCCGTCGTCATCGTATTCTTCAACGGTAGAGAGGAGTAAACTTTGAGGGTCGTAGGTGTAAGTTGTTGAATAACGT
>JASJCP010000180.1 GCA_030065935.1 Xenococcaceae cyanobacterium MO_167.B27 | reverse complement strand
AGCAAGTTCTCAAAAGGCTAGATAAAGCTTGGACTGATTTTTTCAAAGTGCCAGGACGGGGTTTTCCTCGTTTCCGCAATAAGAATCGGTTTAGAAGCTTTGTTTTTCCGCAGTTAGGTAAAAACTGTTTAGATGCTGGTGTAGAGCGACGACAGGAGCTTACTGGCGGGAGTGTCAATAAATAATTTACAAGCATCAGACACTTAGTTCCCATTTCTCGTTAATCTAGATTGAAAAGCAAACATAGTGAACTCGCAATGGATATTAAGAACGGTTTTGTCGGAACAGTCGGGAATACCCCTCTAATTCGGCTCAATAGTTTTAGTGATGAGACAGGATGTGAGATTCTGGGTAAAGCGGAATTTCTTAACCCAGGGGGTTCGGTAAAAGATCGGGCTGCACTATATATTGTTGAAGATGCAGAAAAAAAAGGACTCCTTAAGCCAGGGGGAACAGTAGTAGAAGGTACGGCTGGTAATACAGGGATTGGTTTGGCACATATTTGTAATGCTAAAGGTTATAAGTGTTTAATTATTATTCCTGAAACTCAATCCCAAGAGAAAATAGACACTTTAAGAACTCTTGGCGCAGAAGTGCGGACTGTTCCTGCTGTACCCTATAAAAATCCCAATAACTATGTTAAAGTTTCAGGGCGTTTAGCAGCAGAAATGGATAATGCTATCTGGGCTAATCAGTTTGATAACTTGGCTAACCGTTTGGCACATTATGAGACTACAGGAGAGGAGATTTGGCAACAAACCGATGGTACAGTGGATGTTTGGGTGGCTGCTACTGGTACAGGTGGTACTTATGCAGGAGTAGCCTTATGTCTGAAAGAGAAAAACCCTAATATTAAGTGTGTAGTTGCCGATCCTATGGGTAGTGGTTTATATAGTTATGTGAAGACGGGAGAAATTAAACCCGAAGGCAGTTCTATTACTGAGGGGATTGGGAACAGTAGAATTACCGCCAATATGCAAGATGTCCCCATTGATGATGCTATCCAAATAGATGACCCTGAATGTATCAGAGTCATCTATCAGTTACTCCGTAAAGACGGCTTATTTATGGGGGGTTCGGTTGGTATTAATGTGGGTGCAGCCTACGCCCTAGCTAAACAAATGGGACCTGGTCATACTATTGTGACAGTTCTTTGTGATGGTGGGGGACGTTACCAATCTAGGATTTATAATCCTCAGTGGTTGGCGGAAAAAGGATTAAAAATAGACTAGGGTATTTTATGTTATTACTTACTGGGGATATTGGTGGGACAAAAACCATTCTGCGTTTAGTGGAAGTTGCTGCTGAAGGGAAATCATATAAAGAGATAGCCGAAAATAAATACCCCAGTGGGAATTTTCCCGATCTAGTACCAATGGTGCAACAGTTTTTGTCATCATCATCCCAGACTGAAGAAATTACTTCCGCTTGTTTTGCGATCGCAGGACCGGTGGTAAATAATGCTTCTAGTCTGACAAATCTAGATTGGGAATTAGATAGTAAAAGATTAGAACAAGAATTAAACATCCCTCAAGTTAGTCTCATTAACGACTTTGCTGCTAACAGTTATGGCGTGTTAGGGCTAGAACAATCAGAAATAGATACTTTACAAACAGGTCAGAAACAAGATGATGCACCTATTGCTGTTATTGGTGCAGGAACAGGTTTAGGAGAAGGTTTTTTAATTCCTCAAGGCGATAAATATCAAGTTTTTCCCTCAGAAGGAGGACATACAGATTTTGCCCCTCGTAACGAGCTAGAAATTCAATTATTGCAGTATTTACAAACTAAAATTGGTCACGAACATATATCTGTAGAAAGAGTAGTGTCTGGTCAAGGAATTGTCTCTATTTATCAATTTCTCAGAGACTCTAATTTTGATAATGAATCTTCAGTAATTGGACAAAAAATCAAAACTTGGGAATCAGAAACAGAAACAAATATCGATCCAGCAGCAGTTATTGCTCAAGGGGCGATCGAGCAAAAAGACTCTCTATGTACTAAAACCATGTCCATGTTTATGGAATTATATGGAGCAGAGACAGGAAACTTAGCTTTAAAACTATTACCCTACGGTGGAATTTATCTAGCTGGAGGTATTGTTGCTAAAAATTTACCCCTCCTCAAACAAGGAGAATTTATTACAGGCTTTAAACAGAAAGGTAGAATGAGCAAGCTATTAGATGATATTCCCATTTATGTAGTTTTAAATCCTGAGTTGGGAGTGATAGGCTCGGTGTTATACGCTTTAAGAGATTATAGTTAATTATTATCGTAATGAATTGGCTAGCTCACTTGTTTTTAGCAGCACCAGATGTAGAAAGTCGCCTAGGAAATTTGTTAGGAGATTTGGTAAAAGGTAAAGCCAGAGAAACTCTATCCCCAGGTTTAAAACAAGGCTTAGAATGTCATCAAGTCATTGATATTTTTACTGACTGTCATCCTATAGTTAGAAACAGTAAACAGCGCATTGATAATCAGTATCGGCGTTTCTCTGGTATCTTAATTGATGTTTTTTATGACCACATCCTAGCTAAAAATTGGCATGATTATTCCTCAGTATCTCTAGAACAATTTACCCAAGAGGTATATAGTTCTTTTGATGATTATTTGATTTTGATTCCTGCTTATGCAAGTGGTGTAATTCAAAGAGCTAGTGCGGAAAATTGGCTACTTTCTTATCGGGATTTAGCAGGAATTGAACTAACTCTGAAACGGATTTCTTGGAAACTTACTAGAAGACGGAATAAATATTATGATTTATCTCCAGCTATTGAGGAGTTGAGTAAACATTATAGGGAATTGGAGCAGGATTTTGCAGTGTTTTTTCCTGAGTTAATGGCTCATATAGATATCTGGAATTCCTCACGCATCCGCGCAAAGGCGCAGAGGGGTTAATGTCTGTGGTGGAAAGTTTGAGGAGTATCTACTCCTATAGAGATCTGGAATGTTTCACGCAAAGGCGCAAAGGCGCAAAGAAAGTACGCGAAGGAGGTTTCTGTGAGGGAAAATGAGGTTGCAAGGGAGATTGTTGATGTTGCTTATAGGATTCATACAAGGTTGGGTGCTGGTTTCTTGGAGTCGGTTTATGAGGCGGTGATGACTTATGAGTTGAAGAAGCGGGGGTTACGGTTTGAGAGACAGAAGTCGATACTACTAAAAATAATCAAAAAGTTCCAAAAAACATCATAAAACTATGCCACCTACCTTAAACCCCTTTGCGCTCTTTCCTTTGCGTCTTTGCGTCTTTGCGCGAGATTAATTCTAATTAATCTTTATATCCAAAGAAATCAATCCGATAATCAGTAATTTTTACTCCAGTTTCCTCTTCGATACGCTTGAGTAAATCTTCAGGTAAATCAACATGAACATCAATAATTTGATTGGTATCTAAGCAGTTAACATGGCTGTGGGAATCACTAATATTACCGTAAAGTCTTCCGTCTGATTTTTCTACGCATTCAATAATTCCCTGCTCGGAAAGGGCTTCGAGATTCTGATACACTGACGTATGACCGATTTCTTTCCCTTGTTGATTTAGTAAATCATAGATTTCTCTAGCAGAGAGATGTTCTTGCTTCTCCCACAGCAATTCTAGAATATAGCGACGCTGACGACTGACTCGCATCTTTAATTCTTGACAGCGAGCTAAGGCATCATCTAAGGAACGAATCGGCTTGGTCTTTGCCTCTAGATATTTCATGGCGTGAGGCTCTTTAGTTTTAATCTAATACATACTCGTTACAACTTTAACTTAAAATAAAGTTAAAAGTCCAGTGATACTGTTGATTAACCCTTATATCTCTGAATAATGACTTCAAAAATCACTTTAGATACTTCTACGATCAATAGTTTAGATTTGTCCCCCGTACAACCAGTAATTACTGAGTTACTCCAAGATAACGCCATCTCCCAATGGGAGCAACAATTACAATTTGCGATCGATTACGATTTGGAACCTAGCGATCCTAGAGAATTATCGGAAATACCAGAAATACGGTTGTGGTTTGTTAGATTGGATGCTGCGTACCCTTGGCTACCTTTATTCTTAGACTGGAAAGGAGGGGAATTAGCTCGTTATACGGCAATGTTAGTACCTCATCAGTTTAGCCGTAGTGAGGGAATTATCTACAATCCTGAAGCTTTAGAAATTTTTGTGATGCACAAGATATTTGTTTTATCTAGTTGGTTGAAGCAGCAAGGAATTCCCGCTAACTTCCGACTTAAATCTCTGGCTCAGTTATTTGGTTATGAGATAGATGATAGTTTTTTTGAGGCTCTTTAACTAATCACTCCCCCTATTCCCTATTTCCAAGGATGAAGGATGAAGAAAGTAATAAGTAATAAGTAATAATCAACCACCTCCTCCCCAATTCCCCAAGTCCCCAAGTCCCCAAGTCCCCCCGGGAGGAGACTTAATAGATCTAAATATTGAATCCAAAATAGATCGGTTTTGTAATGAAGTCTCCTTCGATGCCCCATTCCCCATTCCCCATAATACTTGCGATCGCCCTAAATAAAAAAAAGGTAACTGCTCTCCCACAGTTACCTTGACTCCGAGGTATGAATCAACAATCGGTCTGCATAAACCAACCAAGTATTACTTGTTCTTCGCTCCGTGTTTTTACGCAGACTGTAATATTTCGTTACAAAAAAGTGGGATTTTGTGATTGTGGAATCTGTTAAATTTTGTAACCATAGAGCAAAAAAGCACAAATATACTTAAAAGCAACCATAAACTGTAAGACAATGCAAAAATACTCTTCTAAACTAATTACTGTAATCTGTTACCTTTTAATGCAATTGCATGATTCCGCTACAACTGACTTTAAAAAACTTTTTGAGCTATCGTGACGCAACCTTGGATTTTCGGGGTTTACATACTGCTTGTATTTGTGGTGCTAATGGCGCGGGTAAATCTTCTTTGTTAGAAGCTATTACTTGGGTGGTTTGGGGTAAAAGTCGTGCTGCGACGGAAGATGATGTAATTCATGGTGGCGCGAAAAATGTGCGGATAGATTTTGATTTTAGCTGCCATAATCAAACTTATCGGATCATTCGCTCTCGTTCTAGGGGTAGGAGTAGTTCTTTAGAGTTTCAAGTCGCAACAACTGGGGGTAAGTTTCGTTCTATTACAGCTAAAGGGGTTAAAGCAACTCAGCAAGAGATTATTAGTTGTTTGAAGCTGGATTACGATACTTTTATTAATTCTGCCTATTTACGTCAAGGAAGAGCAGATGAATTTATGATTCGTCGTCCTAGTGATCGCAAACAAATTTTAGCAGATTTATTAAAGTTACATCGTTACGAAGAGTTGGCGACTCAAGCTAAAGATACCGCTAAAGAATATAAGGGGAAAATTGAACAGTTAGAACAGAGTTTAATTCCTTTACAAGAACAGTTAGGAAATAGGGAAAGTATTAGTCAAGAGATTGGGTTTTTAAGGAGTGAGTTAGGGGAATTACAAGCAGTACAAGATGAGTCTAGAAAAGAACTGGAGAAGTTAAGAACTTTAGAAAGTTATCGTCGAGCTTGGGAAGAACAATTAAGTCTGCAACAAACCCAATATCAGAATTTAATTCAAGACTGCGATCGCCTTGAAAAGGATATTTTATCAGTAGAAACTCAACAACAAGAATTAACTAAGATACTAGAGCAAGAAACAGAAATTGTCACAGGATACAATACTTTATTAAGTTGGCAAGAACAAGAAACAGAGTTTGCAGCTAAATTCGCTAAATACCAAGAAGCACAACAGCAAAAACAAGAATTGGAAAAGCAGCTATTAAAACAAAGAAATGAACTGAATCTGCAAATTCGTCAGACTCAAACTCGTCTCGAAAGTATTGAACAACAGGAACAAGAAATAAAACAGGTTTTGGCTAAGGAAGAGAAAATTGCTGCTGCTGTGGTTAAGTTTCAGAAGAGTCGCGAAAAATTAGAACAGTTAGATAAAATTCAACAGTATGTTTCTCCTCTATTGCAACAAAAGCACAATCTACAGACAGAAATAGAAAGAACTCAAGCTAGACTTACAGCAAAACTAGATCAATTACAAATTTCCACGGAGCATTTATCAGAACAAATTGCTAAAGTTCCTCAAATACGTAATGCTGTTTTAACGGTAGATGCTAAAATCGAAGTCTTAGATAAAAAGAAAGTTTATCAGAAGCGAGTAGAAGAGAAAGGTTTAGAGAGAAAAGAGTTTCGTCACAGATTACAAGATAATCAAAGAAGTTATGAAAAACAATGGCAAGAATTACAACAAAAATTGGAAATGTTGTCAACTCCTGATGCAATTTGTCCTCTATGTGAACAAGGATTAGATGAACATCATCGTCATCAAGTTATTAATAAAACTAATCAGCAACAAGAGGAAATTCAAGCTCATATTTGGACAATTAGAGAGCAATTAGCAGTTTGCGAAAAGGAATTACAATTACTCAGACATGAGTATAAAGCAATATCTCAAGAAATTAATGCTTACGATTCCCTTCAGCAACAATTAGGACAGTTAGAAGCCCAACTTGAAGCTACAGAAGATACTTATAAAAGATTACAAGAAATTAAGCAAGAAAAATCAATTCTAGAAGAGTCTCTTGAGAATGGTGATTATGCTCAACATTTACAATTAGACTTACAACAAATTGAAGCAAAAATCGCCGAACTAAATTACGATGAAAAAACCCATGCTTTAGTAAGAGAAGAATTTAGAAATTGGCAATGGGCAGAAATTAAACAAGCTAAAATTGAAGATGCTAAAAAACGTCAGGAAAAATTAAGTCAACAAAAGCCAGAATTATTGGCTAGTATTGAAAGATTACAACAAGATTGCGATCGCCTGAATCTAGACTCGGAAATTCAACAGCAAATTCATCAAGTAGAACAATACATAACAGAATTAGGTTACGAACAATCCCAACATCAAAACTTATTACAATCTTTGCGTCAAGGACAATCTTGGCACTTACAATATCAACAACTACAACAAGCTAAAGAACAATATCCCCAACTGCAAAGAAAACATCAAGAGCTAACTCATTTATTACAAGAGCGTTTAACATCAAAAACTACAACTCAAGAGCAATTAAATAGTTATTTACAACAGCAAGCTACAGTTAGCAATCACAGTAAAGAAATTCAAGAACTAGAACAAAAAATTTATCAACGCCGTCAACAATTAGATGATTTAATTAGTCGCAAAGGAAGTTTAGAGCAAGCTTTAGTTCAAATAGATAATATTCAAGATCAACACAGTAATACTTATCAAGAATTGGAAGCAGCTAAGAGAAAATATCGTGTATATCAAGAATTAGGTCAAGCTTTCGGTAAAAACGGTATTCAAGCTCTAACTATTGAAAATATCTTACCTCAACTAGAAGCCGAAACTAATCAGATTTTAGCAAGACTCACAGGGAACCAATTTCATGTTCAATTTATTACCCAAAAAGCTAGTAAAAATAGTTCCAAGAAAAAAACCAAACTTATAGATACACTAGATATTATTATTGCAGATTCTAGAGGAACTCGCCCCTATGAAACCTACTCAGGGGGAGAAGCTTTTAGAATTAACTTTTCTATTCGTTTAGCATTAGCAAAATTACTCGCACAAAGAGCAGGAACATCACTACAAATGCTCATAGTTGATGAAGGATTTGGCACACAAGATGCAGAAGGTTGTGATAGATTAGTAGCAGCCATTAATGCGATCGCATCAGATTTTAATTGTATCCTCACTGTTACCCATATGCCACAATTTAAGGAAGCATTCCAAACTAGAATCGAAGTATATAAAGGAGAAAATGGTTCTTTCTTAAGAGTAGCAAGTTAGTATCCGCGCAAGCGGTGGAAGCCCGCTTGGAGCGTAAGCGGTCGGAACCCGCGGAATTTTTAATCCGCAAGGGAACGCCGACCGAGGAAGGGAATGTCCACCAAGAGAGGCTTGCACCCCAATAATATAGAAGTTAAAAATTATTATTTATAAAATTTCAAGTTATGCAATTAAACAATAATAAACAAGAGCGATCGCTGAAAGCTTTAGAGAACTTTCTCAAGACTCCTTTAGAGACTAAATTACAACAATCTTGTAATAGTAATTCGGAAGCCAAACTATTAACTTTATTTCAAGATGTAGTTAGTAATGTACCAGCTTATCAAGGCTTTTTACAAGACAATAATATTAATCCTGATTCAATTCACAACCTTGCTGACTTTCAATCTCTCCCTCTTTTAACCAAAAATAATTATATTCAAAACTATCCCCTTAGTGATTTATGTCGTCATGGAAAAATAGATAGTTGCGACTTTATTGCTGTCTCCTCTGGTTCGACAGGAAACCCAACCTTTTGGTTACGCTTTATCAGTGATGAATATGAAATAGCGACTCGTTTTGAGCAAATATTTCACGATAGTTTTAATGCAGATCAAAAAAATACCTTAGCAGTAGTTTGTTTTACTCTTGGTACTTGGGTAGGTGGAATTTATACAGCCAATTGTTGTCGCCATTTAGCAGCAAAAGGCTATCCTATAACTGTTGTAACTCCAGGTAACAATAAAACTGAAATATTCCGAGTCATTAGAGAATTAGCACCCTTATTCGAGCAAGTTGTACTACTAGGTTATCCCCCGTTTCTCAAAAATATAATTGACAGTGGAATAGCTGAAGGTATTACTTGGAATAAGCTTAAGATAAAATTAGTGATGGCAGGAGAAGTATTTAGCGAAGAATGGCGTAGTTTAGTAGGGGAAAGAATTGGTGCGACTAATCCCTGTTATGACTCAGCTTCTCTTTATGGTACAGCAGACGCAGGAGTCTTAGGAAATGAAACCCCTTTAAGTATTTGTATTCGTCGTTTCTTTGCTCAAAATCCCGATGCGACTAGAGAATTTTTTGGAGAATCTCGTTTACCAAACCTAGTACAATATGACCCCACCAGTCGCTATTTTGAAGTAGAAAATGGCACTTTATTATTTTCAGGAGATAACGGAATTCCTCTACTGCGCTATCACATTGCAGACACAGGAGGGATTATTACTTACGATGAAATGTTGCAATACTTAGCTAGTAAAAACTTTAACCCCACAGCAGAATTAGCAGCAACGAATAATCGCGGGATTTATCCTTTACCCTTCGTATATATTTTTGGACGTTCTAATTTTATCCTGTCTTATTATGGTGCCAATATCTATCCTGAAAATATCCAAGTAGGTATTGAACAACCAGAAGTGAGAAACTTGGTAACAGGTAAATTTGTTATGGAGATTAAGCAAGATCTAGATCAAAACTCAATCTTAACTATTGCTGTAGAGCTAGCACCAGAAATAACAGCCAACGAAGAGATCAATAATATTATTGCTGCTTCCATCACTACTCAACTATTACGCTTAAACAGTGAATATGCAAACTATGTGTCTCCTGAATATCAAATACCCCACATAAATCTTTATCCTTTCGGCAATGCTGAATATTTCCCTATAGGAGTAAAGCACCGTTATACCAGATAGTTTTCTTCCTTGTTGGGAAGTGGGAGAGCGTAACCCAAGCTACAATTTAAACTTGGCTAAATATTTCCCCGTGGGAGTAAAAAAATCGTAAATAAAATCTCCACCGATACACAATCGATACCAGATATTCATATAAATACTTGGTTCTGAAATTTTTGGCAACACTACTTAAGTATTTCTGAGATTTTTGGCAACACTACTTAATAGTGAGTGAGATCTTTGATTATTTGGATTATATTTCAACTGTCTGCATCAAAATTATTGTGGCTTAGAGAAAAACTTGGTAATAAACACCAAGAGTTTTCATGATTGTGTGGGAATTGAACGGTCATTGATGTCTCTTAATCCTAAAAACACAAGATATAACAGATAACTAAATGAAACTTTCACAAAGATTGGCTTTAGCAGTAACGACAACAGCTATCACTAGTTTGGCTCCATGTGGAATCACACAAGCATCATCTTTTGGCGAACAAGAAGTATATGGTGAGGATTTTGTAGTCGTAGCTACACCTTATCGTCACGGTTATAACCTCATGATTATCGAGCAAATTCCTGGTCAAAGAAAATGCTGGAATGAAATTGGTGCTAATCCTACTATGGTCGATCCTTTGCTGACTAATTTTGATTTTACTCGTGCTTGTCGCAGAAGCTTTGACAGTAATGGCTATTCAATTCGCTTAGAAGGTCGAGATTTAGGTATGGATTACTTGACTAATATCGTCGAAAAAAATGGCGAATTGCATTTAATCGGGATTCCTCGCGATCCAAGTTTACCAAAATTACGGATTGGTCGAACTTACGGCTTAAGTTCTGGTTCTCTCAAAATTATCCTCAACCCTAGTTGGCGTTTGACTAGGCGTACCTATGGAAGAAAGGTCACACAACATATCTATCTCAGCAAGAATTCTGGTCTGGCAAATCGCTTCATCAGTGAACCACCACCTCGATCTAATTCTGTCTATCATAAGCCAGCCAGGACTTATACCGCTCCTCCAGTAAATCCTGTCTATCAGCAGCCAGCCAAGACTTATACCGCTCCTCCAGTAACTTCTGTCTCTCAGGAGCCACCTAGCATTTATATCGCGCCTCCAGTAAATCCTGTCTTTCAGCAGCTTAATACTGATACCACACTGCCAGCCAATCCTGTCTCTCAGCCACCTAGCATTTATACTGCACCACCAGTAAATCCCGTCTATCAGCAGCCTAATGCTTATACCGTACCTCAGCCTAATACTTATGCCACACCGCCAGCCTATACTTATACTGCACCACCAGTAAATCCTGTCTCTCAGCCACCTAGCATTTATACTGCACCACCAGTAAATCCTGTCTATCAGCAGCCAGCCAAGACTTATACCGCTCCTTCAGTAAATACTCTGTAGAAGCAAAATAGTAGATTAGGCAAAATCGTTTTTTTTAAAGGTTATTTTTATGGTGTTTATAATTTATCCACCATGCC
Source organism: Xenococcaceae cyanobacterium MO_167.B27 (assembly GCA_030065935.1). Classification (GTDB taxonomy): domain Bacteria; phylum Cyanobacteriota; class Cyanobacteriia; order Cyanobacteriales; family Xenococcaceae; genus JASJCP01. The sequence continues at coordinate 340 of JASJCP010000180.1, read as the reverse complement.
TAAGAGAATATACTGAAGCCAGAAATGAGGGAAATACCGAGGTTAATAGGGGGGAGTAAGCATTCAATAGGTAATCAATCTGTATAGCTGCAGGAATTTACCTAATCTTCCCTAAAGGTTGCTAGTGCTACTGTGGCAACCCCACCCACCCCCCTCACTGCTGGCGGTGCTAACCCTCTAGACTTTATTAGCTTTTCTGGTCTTTCTAATACTGTTGACTTATAGCAGGAATTTTCTTATACAGACTTATACATTGTTCTCAAAAATGTGTAAGTATTTTGGTACGTTAACTCAATAGGTGTAGAATATAGAGACATCGCCAACGATGTTTATGACAGGG
>JASJCP010000179.1 GCA_030065935.1 Xenococcaceae cyanobacterium MO_167.B27 | reverse complement strand
GGAATTATTGGTATTGCTTTAAACTTAAGGGCTTATGACTTCGTATCTCAAGAATTGAGAGCAGCAGAAGACCCAGAGTTTGAAACCTTCTACACCAAGAACATTCTGTTAAACGAAGGTCTGAGAGCTTGGATGGCTACTCAAGACCAACCCCACGAAAACTTTGAATTCCCAGAGGAGGTACTCCCCCGTGGTAACGCTCTCTAATCCTGCATTTGGAGGCGGACGCGACCAAGAATCTACTGGCTTTGCCTGGTGGGCTGGTAACGCTCGTTTAATCAATCTTTCTGGTAAGCTACTGGGCGCGCACGTTGCTCACGCTGGCTTGATTGTATTCTGGACTGGTGCAATGACTATTTTTGAAGTCTCTCACTACGTCCCTGAAAAGCCCATGTATGAACAGGGCATGATTTTAATTCCTCACCTAGCCACTCTTGGCTGGGGTGTAGGTCCTGGTGGAGAAGTTATTGATACTTATCCCTACTTTGTTGTAGGTGTACTTCACCTCATCTCTTCTGCGGTTCTCGGTTTAGGTGGTATTTATCACGCTATCCGTGGTCCAGAAACCTTAGAAGAATATTCTGACTTCTTTGGTTATGACTGGAAGGACAAAAACCAAATGACCAACATCATTGGTTATCACCTAATCCTTCTCGGTTGTGGTGCATTACTTCTAGTATTCAAAGCCATGTTCTTTGGTGGAGTCTATGACACCTGGGCTCCTGGTGGTGGAGATGTTCGAGTAATCACTAACCCCACTTTGAACCCTGCTGTTATCTTCGGTTATCTAACTGCTGCACCCTTCGGTGGCGAAGGTTGGATTATCGGTGTTAACAACATGGAAGACATCATCGGTGGTCACATCTGGATTGGTTTGATTTGTATTTCTGGTGGTGTATGGCACATTCTCACCAAGCCATTTGCTTGGGCGCGTCGTGCTTTCATCTGGAATGGTGAAGCTTATCTTTCCTATAGTATTGGTGCGGTATCCTTAATGTCTTTCATCGCATCTTGCTACATCTGGTTTAACAACACCGCTTATCCTAGTGAATTCTACGGTCCTACTAACGCTGAAGCATCTCAAGCACAAGCATTTACCTTCCTAGCTCGTGACCAACAAATGGGTGCGAACATTGGTTCTGCTCAAGGTCCTACTGGTCTTGGTAAATACTTAATGCGCTCTCCCACTGGTGAAATCATCCTCGGTGGTGAAACCATGCGCTTCTGGGACTTCCGTGGTCCTTGGTTAGAACCCATGCGTGGTCCTAACGGAATCGACTTAGACAAAGTCAGAAACGACATTCAACCTTGGCAACTACGTCGTGCTGCTGAGTATATGACTCATGCTCCTAACGCTTCCATCAACGCGGTAGGTGGTATTATCACTGAGTCCAACTCCTTCAACTTCGTTAACATTCGTCAGTGGTTGGCTGCTTTCCAATTCATTATGGCATTCTTCTTCCTCGTTGGTCACTTATGGCACGCAGGACGCGCACGCGCTGCTGCTGGTGGTTTCGAGAAAGGAATCGAAAGAGAAACAGAACCAGTATTATCTATGCCTGACCTAGACTAATTGACTGTTTCAGTTAGTTAACTAAATTTTGGTAATTAAGTAAGCTCCTGTCTTTATGATGGGGGCTTATTTTAAGCTTTATTTGCTATTTATCAACTTTCAAGAATTGGTATTAGATAACTCTCCCATCAAACCTTCGACCTGTCTGGTGTGTCTGGTGTGTACCCTGGTCAATCTCAACAGACAAATCTTTATGCCTAACAGCTTATATTTGATTAAGGGGATGGAGCAGAGTTCTCAGTGTTATCGATCACAATTGGATCGCGCTTGAGAAGAGTAATTGCCACAATGATTCCAATCACCGCTAGTAATACCATTGGATAAAATGCGTAAGTGTAAGAACCAAACAAATCACGAATACGTCCAGCACTCAATGTTCCTAGCAACGCACCTATTCCATAAGCTGTAAAGACAATGCCGTAATTCTGAGGATAATTTTCAGCACTAAACAACGCTAAGGTAGCTGTTGGGGCGAGTGCTAGCCATCCTCCCAAAGAAAACCAGAAGATACAGAATGCAATTAAATAGGTTATGACTTGTCCCTCTTGGGCGTTAATCATGAGAATTGTGGCAATTAAAATGAGAACGTAGGAAGCAACCGCAACATAACGAGGTTGAAAGCGATCTGTCAACCAGCCAAATAACGGACGACTTAACCCATTAAACAAAGCAAATAGGGAAACACTACTAGCAGCTAGGGTAGGGTCTAGTTTAATAATTTCCTCTGCTACAGGACTAGAAATACCAATAGCACTCAAACCTACCAACGTACCAATCATGTAGCAAATCCATAGACCATAGAAGGAGCTTGTTTGGAGCAGCCTAGATTTATGGGGTTGGGAGCGAACCTTATTGCTTTGATCCATCTGCCATCCTCTCGGTTTCCATCCGGTTGGCGGTACTTTGAGCATTGTAGAAATCCATAGGATAATCATTGTAAAAGCAATTCCCAGAATCAATAGTGTTTGCTTTACTCCATAGGCATCAATTAATCCTTTTGCTAATGGGGCTGTCAAGACTGGGGATAGCCCAAATCCAATAATGGTCAAACCTACTGCCAGTCCTTTTTTATCAGGAAACCAGCGAGCAGCAATGACCATAGGTACTCCATAAGTTATACCAACCCCTGTTCCCACTAGCACTCCGTAAGTGAGAATTAGCATTGAAATGTTTGTGGCAAAGCTGGAGAGTATATAGCCAATACCCACAAGTCCCCCTCCAATCATTGTTACTCTGCGAGTCCCAATGCGATCAATATAAAAGCCTGTGATGGGCATCAGAGCAGAATAAAATAGCAGTACGAAAGTATAAGGTAATAGGCTCTCAGTTGCACCAATATTGAGTAATGTTTCTAACGGTGTTCTAAAAATGCTCCAAGAATAAACTGTCCCTAAACAAAGTAGAATAATTGTTCCTAGTAACAGCAGAAACCAGCGACCCTGTTGTGCAGCTAGCCCGAATAATCTCACATTCTGGCTCTGATTTTCGGAATTCGACAAATTCTTATTAAACACGATTACAATTCCATATCATCTGATTCTAGTTTTGGCTCTATTGTGGCGCAACAAAACTCACCAAAACCGTTACATTTGAAGCTAAACTGTCATCTAGCAGTGGAAAAAATAGTTAAATTATTCTGGCTAACGGAAAAATTATTTATCTCTTTCTGTTGTTAAACAGTATTACTTCCAGTACCTCGTCTAACTAGGTTATCAGATAATTTCTGGAAAAGCGGATAGTACTACATCTAGGCTGTAGTACTATCCCATAATTTATTCTATTTTCTGACAATCTAGCAGAGCATAATCCTAATTTATCCCGAAGGCCATCCCACTATTTTTAATCGTCCATCCCCAAAAAATTTTCCACAGTAAATGCCATCTTTTCGACTCTACTAAGTCTTGAGTTTTTAAGTATCTTTTTTTGAGTTCAGAGGAAGCTCTGATATTGTGCTAAACCCCGCTTTTAGAGCCATTGATTAGAATTTTTAATTGTTTCTGCATTATACACGGGGTTTTAAAATCGGATTTCGTATTATTAGAAAAAAGCTCCCAAACCCTTGTTTTATCTATTGCCAGATGAGCTGTTGCCTATTGCATGATCCTCTACTAAGTCTCTTATTACTTTTGAGAAATGATATTAGTTCGATAAGAATCATAATTAGTTATGGGTTCATTAAGAGCGATAGTTGAGATAGGCTTTTCTTGCAATGCGCGAATGTACAAAACAAATAATTTTGCGCTTGGTACTTAACCCGTGCTGGAAATAAATTTCGGAGTCTCATAAATACAGTAGGTTTAAACCGACTCTTTACAAGACTTTCAGTCTATTGAAAATTAATTTGTTGGCTTTATGTTTTGACTCCTAACAACAACAATACCGATCGCATTTCTAACTTTTAGGACATAATTTTGTAGGTCGGAAGCAATAACTACTTGACCACCAGGAGAAGCATGAATTAAACCTAAACTGCCATTACTATGACGATAAACTATTCCTGTATGAGTAACATCTAAACCAGGAATACTGGTAGCAACAGCGATAATATCTCCTGGTTGCAGTTGAGAATAAATATTTCTAATTTGTGGTGTGGGAATGTAGTTAAAAGCTAATTCTTTTAAACTAGCTTCCATTGCAGCAATACATTGATAATTAGTTTCACTATTTACTAACTGTGGATAACTACCTCTGTGGGTAGTCATAAAATTAAGTTGCTTTGTTATAGTAATGCCCCCTAACTTATCAGTGATATCTGCGACATTTCCCCTTGCTTGATTGTCCCGTATCCAGTCAGAAAAATAATGCAGACGGCTACAGTAACCATTCATCTCACCATTGCTATAACGATATTGTTCCACGCGATGAGTAAAATTATCGTAATTGTTATCTTGTAGTGCAATATTACGGGCGATCGCTAGTACTGTTTCCACAAATAACAAGCAATCAAACTTTTGCAGGGAAATCACTAATCTTTCATTAGGAGATTGATCTAACAAACCAGCTTGGTATTTCGCGCCTAGAAACTTCGTTGCGACTCCTTGTATAATTTCTCCTAAAGAATAGCTGTCTTTTCCACTCTCTTGAGCATCAGTAATAATTTTCTGAAATATTTTTCTATCTTCCGTATCCGATATTTCCTGTGGAGAGTGGATAACTAAAGGCTCGGAAACTTGAGAGACTGCGATATTCTCTCCCATCCCCCAACTTAAGATGACAAGAGTAACTGTAACTAGCTTATTCATGCAAAATAATTAATAACTTCTTGAGCCATAGTTTATGAACCATCTTTAGCTAATTTAGTTCCTTTTTTGGGAGATATTAGATTCCGCTCTCAAAAAGGCGATCGCCAATGGTCGATTATAACTAGAAGTTACAGAAAATAAATAATAAAAAGTCGAGCAAAAACCGCGCTCGACTCCAAGAAATAACACTATTTATCTATATTTACCAAAATTACAGGTCAATGTTGAAAAAAATTAAATTTATAGAGAATAAAGGCAAAACCAACATCTTTTAAGTGTTGGATGTAGCCGTCGGGACTAAAGTCCCCGTGATACAATTTCGACGCACAATCTTTATATAACAAAAGGTTGAGCCAATGTATACTTAATCTTGATATTGCAGCGAAAGCAGTTGAATATCAGAACCTTGAAAAAGCAATACAAAATATGGGGTTCTTCCCAAAAGTCTCGCTTGTAGTCGTTGGCAAGGTAAAATTTTGTGCGGAAAGAGCGAGTGAGTAACATTTTTTTGATTACAAAAGCTTTGCATGGAGCTAAACACCTACTGTCGGTCAGACAGAAAGTTACGCCTGAAACAACTTGAACGAGATATGACTGGGGTTGCTCGGTCAGCGTAGGAAACTTCTGAGCCTTTAGGTTACAGAAAGTATGGCTAGATCGGTGACGATTTAGCCCTGATTCCAACCTGCTTTTAGCCGTTGGAGCGGGTCAAAAGTTATTAGCTCCTCATTATTCATCCTTAATCTTTTTACTTCCTACTTCTTCTAATGTTTTCACAAAATTTCGGGTTCTATCTGTAATATCTTGCCAATTATGGCTTTTTACCAGAGAAGAAGGAAAAAGATTGCTGGATAATCCAACAGCTATTGCTCCTGCTCTTAACATTTGTGGAGCATTTTCAATAGTTATTCCTCCTGTGGGAATTAGGGGAATCTGACCAATAGGACTTTGTAAACTCTTGATATATTTTGCACCACCCATAGATTGAACAGGAAAAACTTTAACCGTTGTTGCCCCTGCTTGCCAAGCATTAACTATTTCTGTAGGAGAAAGTACTCCAGGGATAAAAGGCACATTGTAACGATTTATCGCAATGTCTAATAAATTGGGGTTGAAGTAGGGAGAAAATAAAAATTGACTACCAGAGGCGATCGCTTCTTGGAGTTGGACTAAATTTAAAATTGTCCCTGCACCTATTAAACAATCAGGTAATCTAGAACGTAACTCAGAGATCAACTCCTGGGGTTGTTCACTATTCCAAGTAACTTCTATAAGTCTCATTCCGCCATTGGCTACCGCTTCTCCCATAGCTAAACCCGTTTCAAGATTAGGAGCGCGAATTACTGCAATCGCTTTGTAAGTACGTAAGGCTTTTAGCCAATATTGGTTAAAGAGACGAGAAGAGCCAGCAAAAGGTAGTGGAGAGACTAGTTTAGGAAAACTTTTCATAACAGGTACATTTGCCTTGAGAAAAGGAGTTTAGCAGTAAGCCATTGAATCTAATGCTTGTGAAAAAGATATTAATAATCGATCCTGGATCTATCGCTCATTGAATCAGCGACAAATCACAGAGCGCGAATTCTATTTCTGTATGCCTGATTATTTAACCCATTTCCCACGTTAGCGGTTTTCGGGTCTATATTCTCTTGCAAACGTTTAATCCGTTCCGAGGTAGCAGGATGAGTACTCAAAATACTGGGTACAGAACTGCCTTGCTGTAATAATTTTTCCATGAAGCTTACCATCGCAGAGGGGGCATAACCAGATTTTTTAAGGTTGTCTAAACCAAAACCGTCTGCTTCCAACTCATCCCCACGACTATTAGGGCGACGTAATGCCAAATCTATACCAATTTGTACAGCTTGAGAACTGTCTAACCCTGCTGTGGAAAGAAGCCCTTGGGCGATCGCTGTTTCCCGCATTTGTTCGATGGCGTGACGACCTACAATATGACCAATTTCATGACCAATAACACTGGCTAATTCCGCTTCATTTTCTGCTGTTTCCATTAACCCCGTGTGGATATATACATAGCCCCCCATAGTAGCAAAAGCATTGACGTTGTTATCATCTACTACTTGGAACGTATAGGGAATATTAGGGCGTTGGCTATGTTGGGCTAGTCTTTGCCCAATTCGGTTAACATAACGGGTAATTTGGGGGTTACGATAAATTCTTGCTTGACCAGATCTAATTAATTCTTGATTAATGTCCCTACCTAGTTTTATTTCTTCCTTATCAGAAATACTAGACAGTTGATAGATTTGCGCCCCACTCCTTATAAGATCTAGCCAAGAAATAGCACGACTGGTTTGGGCATTAGTCAAAACGATACTGATAGCAAAAATTAGGGATAAAAACCCGTACATCCAGCGTTTGCGAGCAAAAAATTGGAAAAATGATAATAACTGAAACATAACTCAATAACAAATTGCGACTTTTGGCAACTACTCTAATCTTGATAGACGTAATATTCTTTTGTAGTGTTGCCTTATTTTTTTGTAACTCAATGAACTTAAAAAGATTTATTTCCTTAGCCGTTAGCATCGCTATCTTGCTTTATTTATATTCTCAAATTGAAATCACAGAATTAATTAAAGTTTTTCAAACAAGCGATCCTTTGTGGATGACTATCAGCCTAGGAATGGTTATTCCTCTGATTACATTTACCTCCTGGCGGTTACAACAGTTAATGCCTCATGGGACTAACTTAAGTTTTTTAGAAGCCAATCGTTTGATTTTAGGCTCTAGTGTTCTCAATATGATTTTACCTTCCAAAATGGGAGACATTGCCAAAGCTTACTTTATGCAGGAAAAAGACAATCTCAGTGGCACTTTATCTTTATCCATTGTAATTTTTGAAAAAGCTTGTGATATGTTGTCTCTTCTGTTGTGGTGTGCTTTGGGGTTAATCATTTACCCAGAAAAAGATGGTTTCTTTTGGTTGATGACAGTAGCAGTGATCGGAGGATTAGTTTTAGGTATTGTCTTATTGAGCGATCGCAAAATTGCTAATCTCTTTTTTAATTTAACTAGCAAGATCGCCCCTAAAGGTATCAGTAAAAAACTCCACCAGATGCAAAACTCTTGGGGAGAAATGCACGATTATTTTTGGGGAGATACTAAACAACTAACTCTTATTGCTACAACTTCTATTTTTATTTGGTTTTTGCACCTCTTACAAATTTGGCTCTTTATCATTGCTCTTAAAGCCTGGACTCCTTTTGTGGCTAGTTTGGCTCTTTCTCCCCTATCCATTTTAGCTGGATTATTACCCCTAACTTTTGCAGGAATTGGCACTCGTGATGCTGCTTTAATCTTCTTTTATCAACCCTATCTTACTACAGCTATTGGTGCTGCATTGGGTTTACTCTGTACTTCTCGCTACTTTCTTCCAGCCATTATTGGCTTACCTTTTCTCGGACAAATGTTAGCCACTGTTCGAGCTAGAAAATAATACAAAAAAAGATTAGTATATATCTATTAATTTATATAAACTAGTCTAAAAAAAAAGTTAGTTTACCGCCATGAAACATCTACAGGCAATATTTTCTAGTCTATTTTTAGGTACTACTTTAACTTTTCCAGCACTAGGGCAAATTACGAGTGATGGAACTACAAATACCACAATCACTCCTACAGATAATGGTTTTCAAATAGATGATGGGGATGTTGCTGGCGGTAATTTATTTCACAGTTTTCAGGATTTTTCCATACCTACAGGAAGGGAAGCTTTTTTTAACAATGCTACCGATATAGTTAATATTTTCTCCCGTGTCACAGGAGGAAAAATCTCATCTATTGATGGTTTAATTCGTGCTAATGGTAGTGCCAATTTATTCCTAATTAATCCTGCTGGAATTATGTTTGGTAGTAATGCTAGCTTACAACTTGGTGGTTCATTTTATGGAAGTACTGCCGATAGTATTGTATTTCCTGATGGAGAATTCAGTGCAACTAATTTAGATACTCCTCCTTTAATTACCATTAATGCTCCTATTGGTTTAGGAAATGTTCGAGATAATGGAGGAGATATAGTAGGTCAATCTGTCGATTTAACCGTAGAAGAAGGTCAAAACATTACTTTTAAAGGTAATAATATCAGCTTTGAGGACTTTGCTATTAATGCTCCTGGCGGAGATGTTACTTTTGAAGCTAATAAAGATATTAATTTGAGCAATGGATTCATTACAACAAGTCCTTTTGACAGTGTAGTAGAAAGTCAAAACATTACTTTTAAAGGTAATAATATTCTCTTTGAGAACTTTACTCTTGAGACTACCGCAGGAGATATAACCTTGGAAGCTAATAAAGATATTAATTTAAGCAATGGATTCATTACAACAAGTCCTTTTGACAGTATTGAAGCTACTGAAGCAGGAGATATTGTAATTAGGTCTGGTTCAGCAATTCAACTATTCAATACAACAATAGACCCTGCTGACTTTAATCCTAACGGTCAAACTGGCAATATTACTATTCAGGCTCTTAATGGAGGAAATATTAACCTGATCAGTGATGATTTTTTAAGTATCATTTTTACTGATTCTTTTGGAGAAATACCAGGAAGACAAACAGGCGGTAATCTCCATATTATTGGCGGTGAAATAAATATTGATGGTTATCAATTGAATGGTAGTGTTAGAGGTGCAAGTAATGGGGGCAATATTTCAATTATTGGTGATTCTGTTGCTATTCAAAATGAGACTATAATTACAACTGAAACATTCAGCAATGGCAATGCAGGTAATATAAATATTATTGCGACGGATAATTTTAGCTTAATTGATAGTCATATTACTAGTAGTACTAACGGTCGAGGAAATGCTGGTGATATAAGCATTACTGCTAAGAAATTATTGTTTAGCAATGCCAGAATTACTGCTGGTATTAATAGAGAGGCTTTTAGCGATGAGTTTGGCTTTGATGTTTTTGAAGTTGATAGTGAACTTTTCCTATTCGATGAGTCGGGAAATTTACTAGCAGAAAATGATGACTCCGATCCTGCAATTGGTGCAGCAGGAAGTACTAGTAACTTAAATTCTTTTATTCAATATACTTTCTCTGAAGATGGCACTTACATTATTGGCGTTGGTGCTTTTGAATCTTTTGCTGGAGAAGAAGGTATTGTTGGGAATACAATTCCTCAAGGAGAAGATTATACCCTCCAAGTTTCTATACAAAATCATCCGTTTCAATCAGATAATAATGGTTTAGTCAATCAAAATGACTCTAATAATTCCCTGCAATCAGCCCAAAATATTGATAATGATTTTACCCTAACTTTTGACCCTAATATACAAGATTATAATAATATTCCTCATGTTTCTATTTCTGCTACAGGAGATGGGACTTTTGACTACTATTCTTTTGAAGCGACTCAAGGTAGCACTGGCATCTTTGACATAGATCAAATTTCTACTAATACCCTCGACATAGATCAAATTTCTACCAATACCCTCGATAACATAAATCTTCAAGCAGGGACAATTAATATTACTGCAACTGGAGGAAATGTTGAAATTACTAACAGCAATATTTCCACATCTACTATTGGTGGTGGTAATGGAGGAAATATTAATATCAATAGTCCAAACTCCATAATTTTAAGAGAAAATACTCAAATATCAACTCAAGCTTTTAACAATTCTAATGGGGGTAATATTAAGATTAATGCAGATTTTGTTGTAGCATTTCCCAATCAAAATAACGATATTAAAGCTAGAGCAAGAGGAGGAACAGGAGGAAATATTATAATTAATGCAGTAGATATTTTGGGTTTAGAAATCAGAGATTCTCAAAATAATAATAATACTAATGATATCGATAATATATCGGAAGTTGACCCCCAACTAAACGGGATTTTAGAAATTAACACCACTAATGTAGATATTAGAAGTCAAGTAAAAGAATCCCCAGAAAATTTTGTTGAGCAAGAAACTGTAACTCAAGTTTGTTCTGTTGATGCTGAAGAAGAAAATAGTAGTTTTATTATTAAGGGTAAGGGAGGAGTTCCCTCCGCACCTACTGCGCCATTAAGTGCGGATTTATTATTAGTTGAAAGAGAACCTATTACACCCAATAATGCTCAATTAACCAACGTAGAAACAATTAGTAAAATTCCCTCTCACATTAAACCATTAAAAACATCACAGGGGGATATTTATCCAGCTAGGGGAATAATTAAAACTGAAGATGGCAGAGTAATTTTAACAGCTTATCCTACTGATAGTAGGGTTGCTCGTACTTCTAATTCTGTGAGTTGTCACGGGAATTGATATCTAGTTATTCTCAATAAAAATCACTTGTTGTATGTGTAGGGACGTAGCATACTACGTCCCTACATAATTGGAATGTATCGATTAGTGGTGTATGGATATCAAACAGAAATTAATGGGAATAACTATCAAAACCATTGACACTCCCCACGAATAAAGTTCTGAACGAACTTTCAAGAAATTCGGGGGATTCTTAAGAGATAAAAATCCTTAAAGGGTTAGCCAAAAACCC
>JASJCP010000178.1 GCA_030065935.1 Xenococcaceae cyanobacterium MO_167.B27 | reverse complement strand
TTAAATCAAAAAAGACAATATTCCAACATTTATGTATTGTCCACAGAAATTTGCTTCAAGGAGAAACTACTGTAACTTCTACTGCTTTTACTTCTACCGCAGGTTCATCTTTAGTAAAAACTAATTTATTATCAACACAATCAACTAAAATTGTATCTCCTTCAGTAAAAGCGTTTTCTAGGATTTTAGTGGCAATAGTATTCTCTAATTCTCTTTGAATTGCTCGCTTCAACGGACGCGCACCAAAAGCAGGGTCATAACCCACCTCTACTATACGGTCAATAGCTGATTCTGAGAGTTGAATAGAAATTTTTTGTTCTGCGAGTAACTTCTCAATTCTCTTGATTTGAATACTGACAATATCTCGTAATTGTTCTCGTTTTAAGGAGTGGAAAATAATTAGATCGTCGATACGGTTGACGAATTCAGGACGGAAATGTTTTCTTAAAGCCTGATTGACTCTTTTTTCTACTTCTTCGTAATTAGTATCATCATCTCCCGATATATTAAGGATATGCTCACTACCCACGTTACTGGTCATCACAATGATAGTGTTGCGGAAATCTACTACACGCCCTTGAGAATCGGTAATACGCCCATCATCTAGTACTTGTAGCAAAATATTAAACACATCCTTGTGGGCTTTTTCTACTTCATCTAGTAGCACCACAGAATAGGGACGACGACGGATTGCTTCTGAGAGTTGACCACCTTCTTCATAACCCACATACCCAGGAGGCGCACCAACAAGACGAGATACCGCGTGTTTCTCCATATATTCCGACATATCAATCCGCACCATCGCATCTTCACTGTCAAAAAGCAAGGCTGCTAACGCCCTAGCTAACTCAGTTTTACCGACCCCTGTAGGACCCATAAACATAAATGAACCGATGGGTCTTCCTGGGTCTTTCATACCTGCTCTAGCCCTTCTAATTGCAGCAGCTACTACGGCTACAGCTTCTTCTTGTCCGATGACTCTTTGGTGTAGATGTCCTTCTAATTGGAGTAATTTTTGTTTTTCAGATTCTAAAAGACGAGTTACAGGTACTCCTGTCCAGTTAGCAACAATTTCTGCAATATCAGATTCGGTTACTTGTTCTCGTAATAGGGCTGTTTCTTGCGCCTGAACTTCTAGTAATTTGGCTTCCTTGGTTTCTAAATCTCGTTGTAAGACTTCTAATTTACCGTATTTTAACTGGGCTGCTTTATTAAGATCGTAGGCTCTTTCTGCTTGTTCTACTTGGAGGCGTAATTTTTCTTCTTCTTCTTTCAGGGCGTTAATTTCTTCCAATAGTTCTTTTTCTGATGTCCATTGGGAAGATAATTCAGTTTGTTTGGCTTCAAGTTCTTTGATTTCTGCTTTAATCCGTTCTAATCTTTCCCGAGAAGCAGGGTCTAAAACTACAATCCCAGGGCGTTGACTTTGATTTTCTGCTTCTAAAGACAGCTTTTCCATTTGTAGCTGCATTACCCTGCGATCGATCGCCTCTAATTCTACAGGTTTAGAAGTAATTTCCATCTTCAGTTTAGCTGCTGCTTCATCTACTAAGTCGATCGCCTTGTCAGGAAGAAATCGGTCAGTAATATAGCGATGAGATAAATTAGCTGCTGCGACTAAAGCGGAGTCAGTAATCTTAACCCCGTGATGAACTTCATATCTTTCTTTGAGTCCCCGTAAAATAGAAATAGTATCTTCTACACTGGGTTGTTTGACATAAACTTGTTGAAAGCGTCTTTCTAGTGCGGGGTCTTTTTCGATATGCTTACGATATTCATCTAGGGTAGTTGCACCGATACAGCGTAACTCACCACGGGCTAACATGGGTTTAAGAAGATTTCCTGCATCCATTGCGCCACCGCCTTCCCTAGCACCAGCACCTACAACAGTATGCACCTCATCAATAAACAGAACTATTTGTCCCCCTGATTCTGTTACTTCTTTGAGGACATTTCTGAGTCTGTCTTCAAATTCTCCTCGATATTTCGCCCCTGCGATGAGACTTCCCATATCTAGAGAAATCAACTGACGGTTTTTGAGAGATTCTGGAACATCACTGTTAACAATGCGTTGTGCCAATCCTTCAGCGATCGCAGTTTTTCCCACCCCAGGTTCACCGATTAACACGGGATTATTCTTAGAACGACGGGAAAGTACCTGAATTACTCTGCGTATCTCTTCATCTCTCCCGATTACAGGGTCTAGCTTCCCTGCTTTTGCCTCTTCTGTTAAATCTCTACCGTATTTTTCTAAAGCTTGATATTGTTCTTCTTGATTTTGTTCTGTGACTTTTTGTGTACCCCGAATCGACTTGATAACCTTTTCTAAATCTTGAGGATCGAGGTTAAAACCCCTCAGAGTACGTTTCCCAATGCGCCCATCTTCCGCAAATGCCAGAATAATATGTCCTACAGAAATATACTTATCATCCCAACTGATTCTACAAGCTTCTGCCCTATCCAGCATTTGATCTAAAGCTTGACCCAAATAAAGCTGTGAACCCCCTATTTTGGGTTGACGATTGGTAAAAACTTCTATTTGTTGCTTGAGACGAGGAATGTCTATATTAGCTTTGGTAAGTATAGTATTAGCTAAACCTTCCTGTTCCAGCAAAGCCAGAATTACGTGTTCTACTTCTAGATTTTGGTTCTGAAATTGTTTGGCGATCTCTTGTGATTTAACAATTCCATCCCATGCTTGTTCGGTAAATTTACTAGAATCGGTAGGCTGCATACTAAAATTTACTATAAATTGCTTCTTATAAAATTAATTGTAGTGGTAAGTATAGCAAGGTTAGGAATCATTAAACATTTATCATTAAACACTTATCATTGAGTATTTAGGCTTAACTGCTCCGGAAGTAGAAAGAATTACTGTGCGCGATCGCATTTTCTCTCCCAGAGAGCGATCGCCCTAGGGAAAAATCTGATAAATTTCTCTAGGATGTGCAACTCGTTGACAAATAATAGTTTGATTTTTTTTATGGAGCGTTAAACCAATTCTATAATCTCCAACTCTAATTTTATATTTATCTTTATAGCCTTTCATTTACATAGTTTTTGTTAATTTCTAGCATTTAGTTAACTCCAAAAGCACTATTAATAATTAATACTAGCCGATCACGTCTTTAATGCTTTGGTTTTTAGAGAGGGCAGTACCTACCATTTCAAAAAAGCAATTCAGATAATGGGATCAGCTAGACGCTTCAATACACTTCATCATGAGTTCCAATCGCTTCTAAAAGAATTGCTTGTGTCTGTTCATATTCAACAAATTTAAATATAATTCTGAGATCGTAACCCACAGTACAAGCATAAGAATCTTTAAGTTCCCCTTTCAATTTGTGAGTTTTCAATCGTGGTTGAAATGGGTCTAAAGATAGTAACTCTAAGGTATCTTGAAGATTTCCAGCTAATTCAGGCTGTTTTCTGATAATTTTTCGAGCATTCCTAATAAAAGCATTCGACCGCAATAAAACAAATGTCATGAAAGAATTTCCTTCATCAGTTGTTCGGGTGTAACGGGTTGACATTTACCTTGTGCAAACTCTTGTTGAGCTTCACGAACATCTTTAACCAGATCTGCTCTTTTTCTATCTCTCAGTCTATTTTTTAAAATACGAATCAAGTCTTCTCGGTCTTCAAGTGAAAGTTGTTCAGCTGCTTCTAAAATTTCTGCAAAGCTTATTTGTGTCATGATATTGTTTGCTTGTAATAGCTCGATCTATTCAAATTATAGTTACTCAAACCAGAAAAACGCGATCGCGTCATGATAAATGTGTTTTTTACAAGTGATCGCCTAGGTAAAAAATCTGATAAATTTCTCTACAATGTGCAACTAGTTAACAAATAATAGTTTGATTTTTTTTATCGAGCGTTAAACCAATTCTATAATCTCCAACTCTAATTTTATATTTATCTTTATAGCCTTTAATTTACATAGTTTTTGTTAATTTCTAGCATTTAGTTAACTCCAAAAGCACTATTAATAATTAATACTAGCCGATCGCTTTTGAGCATAAAAATATCAATCTAGTATAAGCGATTGCCATAGTAAAATCCCATAGATCGCACTATATTTTAGTAACTATTTAAGAACCACTCATAACCTTTTTTTAGTTGCTCTTGTGCATTATTTTCCACAATGCTACCATGAGCCATAATCACTCTTTGGAAATCCCAATTAAGTATTTTTTCCACAGATGTTTTTACCTTTTGTTTGTCTTCAATAACTAACTTTTCCAACAGTGAAGGTCTAAGATTGTCATAACTAGCCATAAGTTTTGCTGCTAGTTGAGTTATCCAGGGAAAATTGCGATCAAAGTTAAAAGCCGTATCTGTTAGGATCAGGGTCTTACTTTCTCGATGATAAAAAACTATTTCATTTAAAGTTGCAGCTTTAGGAATATCAAAAACTTGAAATCCTGTGAACCAAATATATTCAAGCTCAGAGTTAAACTCAATTTTATCTTGAAAAAAGACTCGATCGATTTCAAGGTTAGGCTGTTTAGTTTCTAATCCTGGTGGTGCTAAGATTTTTGCTGTTTGATAAATATTTTTACATTCTTCAAGATATAAATAATGAAAGAGATTAGGAGCAATAATATATTCTACTGTTCCGAGAGCATTTATTTCTTGTTGAGTTTGTGGCTCTAGTTTAATGGGGGAAATAAGAACAATGCGGTTTTCTGATAAATGAATCACCGTCATTCTTGTACCAACTTCTAAACCCAAATATTTTAAAGGCTGTTCTTTAACCCAAATATTGCGCCCAACTTGTCTTAACATAACTACCTAAGCAAAATTATTTGTACATTGAATATTCCCTATCTCAACTATCGCGACCTATTGAAGTGCATAACTACTTAACTCATATCAAGCACTAGCGCGATACATTACCAAGAAATAAATTTCTTGGCTGATACAGAAAAGTCCTCTCAAGAGGACTAATACCAATTTGATAAATGTTTGTTACACATAAATTCAATCCAAAGGTAGGGCGAGGCACACCCCACCCTACCTTTATCTGTTGCATTTTTTCTTCCAATTGGTATAATACTAAATCCGATGACCAAAGCATACTTTTATTTATGTCTGAAACCAAGTTATCACAATATTTGTAGTCTATTTTAATAGACTTACTATTTTAGCCATTAACTTCAGTTAATGGCAGTTGTGTATCAAGGTGCAAGATATGAGTATAACCTTTGAATCATCTTAGATTATGTTCGAGAGTATTTGAGCAAAATTTTAATCGCCAATCACCAAAGCCTACTTCGTCAAGAGACAATAGTAACGCTACAGAAGTATCAGGAAGATTTTGTACAGCAGGTTATTGATGAAGGGTTTTCTCTCGTAGATATACCAGATGTGTTTCACTCCTATGAGCAAGTGCGACGCTGGGTTGGTAGTCACATGTCCGCCAAGCAATCTGCTCATAAGGACGCATTTTCTCCCTTTTGTACCCGTCCTTTTATCAAAGCAGCTTATTCTATACCCGCCATGCGACGGTATTCTGAACACACACACTATGAATTACTAAAATATTTAGTACCAGATTTACATCGTTTCCCTTTTACCAACAACTGGTCTCCTCAACAACCAATTCTTAATCTTATTTATTCATTCTGGGAGCGGACACTTAAGAAAAAACTATCGATACCCATAACAAAAATTGTTACTGGCAAATCTAAGGACATAACTCTCGATGTCAATCATCAACTTAAAAAATTCCATCGCTTAGAGTTCAAAAGGTCTCAGCTTAGGGAACTTTGTTTAGATCAATCTGATTCAGCCCTATGGAATTTTATTAATCGATCTGAGTTCGAGCGCATTACATCTAGTGATACTAATACATCGGAACGTAAACAGCACTTAATGTTTTTGTGGCATATATTCACATTGTTTCAATATGCAGATATGCAGCAATTATAATATTAGCAAGGCTATTCTTTAACCTAAATATTGCGCCCAACTTGTCTTAACATTAACTGTAACATAACTGCCTAGGCAAAATTATTTGTACATTCCTTATTCACTATTGCCTATTGCCTATTGCCTATTTTCTATTCCCTATCTCAACTATTTAATTAATGAGTACATCTACTACTTACTTTTGATAATTAGCGGTATTTCTGACGATGATATTACTATCTTGAGATAAAATTTCTCGAATTGATTGAGGTGTGTTAGGATTAATGGCGATCGCGTATCTTTCAATCCAATATATCGATCTAGCATTAGATGCTAATACTGAAGGTTGTGCATGGGGACTAAAAAAAACTGCTAAACGAGACAACCAAAGCCAACGAATTTGGCTTTGATCTTTTGCCCAAAAATTAAAAATATTTTTTTGGATTTCTAGACTACAGTTAGGGTGAGACAAAACAAAAAGTAAAGTGTTTAAACTGCAATATTTAATTAATTCCTGAAGAACTAGTGCAGTAGCGTTGGGATTGAGAGCAATTCGATGATAAATGTTACTATCAGAGTTTCGATCTTGGATTAGCTTCAATAAAGTTTCAGGAGGAGTACTAGAATTACCAGCTAATTGATACTTTATATTGTAGTCTTTGATTGTACTCAATTCTTGAAGAATCAAACCTGGTGTACTAGAATTACCAGCTAATCGACGACTAGCTAAGATATGTTTATTTTTGGCTAGTTCTATCAGAATCTCCACTGGAGTATTAGTGTTTTTAGCAATTTCGTGGCGCACTCCATATTTAGGCTCTGCGAGGAATTCCAGAATAGAAGCTGGAGTATGAGGGCTTTTCGCAACACTAGCACGAACTGACTTGTGTTTATCTTCTGCTAATTGTCGGCGCAGGTATAGAGGAAGATTAGGGTTTTTGGCTGCATGGCAACGAACTGATTTATTATTATCTGTGACCAACTGTTGAAGAGTTTTAATTGGAGTGTCAGGATTTTTGGCTGTCAAAAAGCGATTCACATAATCTTCCCAATCTTGATGGTTATATTTGTGAATTAATCTCTGTTTATAGATATTTCGTTGATATTGAATAGTCCATTGGTTTTCATTATTAGCACTATGGGGAAGGGTTGCTGGATGATGAAATTTTATAGAGTTTTGTTGATAGACAGAAAGTTTACTCTTGATATTTTTTGGAATCAAGTCATGCAACCAAGGAAGATGGTATCTAAAATCATTGGGGATTTTTCTATCGAAGTTTCTGATAGCTGTTGCGATATGTTTATTTTTTTGTTGGGAATTGATTTTGGATGAATATTTAAAGTGTAAACTAGCAGCTTGGGATAATTGTGGAGATTGGTGTCTAACTAACTTTTCCAGAGTAGCCAAGGAGATTTTAGGATTGGCAATTGCTGCTAACAGTATTACTTTATTGTCAACACCGCGATTAGAGATGCTTCCTAGCCGGAAGCCTCTCTCGCGGTCATGTTGTTGGGCTGCCCAATTTAACAAATACTCTGGTACTTCTTCTAAAGGCAATATAGCAGCTAAAGTATTAAGGGGTATTTTTGTGAAAAAGTTACTGTCTTCTAAGAGCAATAAGTCAAGTAGAGGATTAGCTAACAGTTGATGGGGAAATTCCTCACCCAAATTAAACAGAATTCTAGTTGGGGTATTAGGATTTTCAGTAACAGCTTGACGCACTAAACTATTTTTATGTTTGGCTAATGCTTCTAAACGTTGAGGCGGAGTAGTTTCTGATTTTGCCTCCTGTAAAATATAATTTAATTCTGCCTGATTCATTTATGTTTTAGCGGAAAATAACTTGTAGCTTCTTGAAGATGTTTAATTAACGTCTTGGTTGGTAATGCGCCGTGGAGATGATGCCAAGGTAGTATTTGCTCTTGACTCCAATTACGATGAACATAAAAATCTAGAGTAGGTATTTTACCTCGTAATTGCTTAAAAGCCCGTTTATAACTACCAACAGAATCACCATATTCTCTAGTTAATTCTAAAAGAGAAGC
Organism: Xenococcaceae cyanobacterium MO_167.B27; assembly: GCA_030065935.1. GTDB lineage: Bacteria > Cyanobacteriota > Cyanobacteriia > Cyanobacteriales > Xenococcaceae > JASJCP01. The sequence continues at coordinate 3,332 of JASJCP010000178.1, read as the reverse complement.
TAAACGGCGATCTCCTCTAGAAATTAAAGCCTGAATAACTGACCAGTTATAGCTTTCGGGACGAAAATCTATACCTCTTTTCCTGAGTTGCTTTTCTAGATACTTCAGTCTGGTTTTGGCTTCGGGGTTGACTCCAAACCATTGAAAAGGAGTATGAGATTTCGGAACAAAAGTACTGCAACCGAGAGTCAGACGCAAGCCTGGTGCAGCTTTCTTAACTGCTTCCATCATGGTTATTGTCTGTTCGATATCTTCTGTGGTTTCCCCAGGAATACCAGCCATCCCATAAAACTTAATGGCTTTTAAACCTCCTGCTTTAGCATTAACAGCAGCTTGGATAATCTCTTCATTGCTCAGTTTCTTGTTAACAATTTGACGTAGTCTTTCCGAACCACTTTCTACAGCAATAGTAATAGAGCGAGTGTCTCTTTTTGTAAGGGTTTGAGCCAGTTTTTCGGTAACAGTATTAGTTCTGACTGAAGCAATACTGAGACGTACATCTTCATATTGAGGTTGAGATAAATAATCTAATAGGGTTTCAAATTTAGGATGTTGAGTAACAGATGCACCTAGTAACCCCAGACGGTTAGTCACTTTTAAACCCTTATTTATTGCAGGAATTAAAGAATCTTCTAAAGAAGCAGTACGAAACGGGAGAGTAAGATAACTCGCCAAGCAAAAGCGACACATTTCGGGACAACTCCGCACCACTTCTACCATGTAGATGTTTTCCCAAGCAGCTTTTTCTGTCACCACCGTAGAAGCAGAAAGAGTATTACCGCGATAGGTTTGTTTTTGTATCGTGTCGGGGATATCTGTATCTATGGGTTGAATGGATTTTATTTCACCTTCACTATCTTCGTAAGTAACCTCGTACAAACTAGGAATATAAATGCCTGGAACTTTTGCTAAGTGACGTAGTTTAGTTGTGCGGTTGGCTTTTCTGACTTCTTGATAAGCGTCTATAAAACTATCCAGTAAGTTTTCTCCGTCTCCGAGAAGGATAACATCAAAAAAATCTGCTAGAGGTTCAGGGTTTGCTGTTAAAACTGAACCACCACCAAACACTAGAGGATGATGATCTTCTCTTTCAGTAGAATGCAGGGGAATACCAAGAGACTCTAGAAGATTGAAAATATTAATATAGTCCAGTTCCCAAGAAACGGAAAATCCTAATAGTTCTGGCGTTCTAGGTAAAGGTTCTTGAGTATCAGTAAATAAACGAGCCACATCCACATCAGAACGCATTGCGAAAGTAGCCCATACTATCTGATAACCTAAGCTGGTAATCCCCACACTATATTCATTAGGGAAAGCGAAGATTAAGGGGATAGCGTTGTTGTCTGGGGTAGCAGGGGTAAATAGGAGATGTTCTTGATTAAATACTGTCATTAAGGGATTAGGGATTAGGGAGACTGGGATTGGGAATTGGGAATTGGGGAATTGGGGAACTGGGGGGTACGGGGATGATTGTTACTTATTACTTATTACTTATTATTTCCTCATCCTTCATCCTTCATTACTTATTACTTAATCACTAGACTCGCAGCATCTCGATCTAAAAATAAAGTAGCTTGGGGTTGCTTTCTCAAGATGGAAGCTGGACATTCTGGGGAAATTGCACCATAGAACATACTTTTTATTATGTCGGCTTTTTTCTTTCCTGGTGCTAAACATAAAATTTGCTTTGCCCTACAGATAGCAGGAATAGTTAGAGTATAAGCATATTGGGGTACTGCATCTAGGTTAGGAAAGTAACCACCGTTAACTTGTTGCTGACGAGTTTTAGTTTCTAGTTTGACAATTTTAACTGTTTCAGTGTCTTGAAAATCAGCTACAGATGGTTCGTTAAATGCAATATGTCCATTATCCCCAATTCCCAACAGACACAGATCGATCGCATATTTTTGTAGTAATTTTGTATAGCGATCGCATTCCCCTATAGGTTGTAAAGCATCTCCTTCAATATAGTGAAATTTATTGGGTTTAACTCGCTGTTCTACTTTGGAGGATAGATAATAACGAAAACTCCCTGGATGGTTTGCTCCAATTCCTAAGTATTCATCCAAGTGAAATAAAACCATTCTTGACCAATCTAAATCACTGTTTCTGAGTAAAGCATCTAAAAATTGTAATTGAGAATTACCTGTTGCTAGAACAATACTAACGGTATCTTGTTGAGCTAATAAAGACTTGAGATAATCTATAGCTAAAAGTGCTGCTTTTTCGCTTAATTCTTCCGATGAAGCGCAAATTTTTACTGATAAATCATCCACCAAACCACCCTCATCGGGCAAAAATGATAAAGTACGATGTGGCATATTTAATAAAATTTAATTGGGAGCGAAACTGAACATGAGTGCTACTATATCTGATATAGCGGTTAAAACTATCGACGGTAAAGAGAAGAAACTGGCTGAATATGCAGGTAAAGTCTTATTAATTGTCAATGTGGCTTCCTATTGCGGTTATACTTCCCAATACTCAGGATTAGAAGAATTAAATCATAAATATGGCGATCGCGGTTTAAAGGTACTAGGTTTTCCCTGTAATGATTTTGGCGCACAAGAGCCAGGAACTAACGAAGAGATTGCACAATTTAGTGAAACTAAATACGGTGTTACTTTCGATATGTTTGATAAGGTTCATGCTAAAGGTTCTAGCCAACATCCTTTATATCAAACTCTGACTAGTTGCGTCGCGCCTACAGGAGATGTAGCTTGGAACTTTGAGAAGTTTCTAGTTAACAAACAAGGAGAAGTTGTAGCCAGATTTAAAAGTGGTGTAACTCCTAACGATCCTGAGTTAATTCAAGCTATTGAAGCGGAATTAGCTAATTGACATCCTCCCTCGACAGAGCGGAGGGATTCTTTTGAATCTAGAGGTTCTTGGTTCAACAAGTCCACTTGAACTAAGTTCCTTGCAGCGCTTAGCCCAGAGGTGGTTCTTTCCCCAAGCGTTACTTTTGGACTGCCCGCCCATAGTTGCAACTACGCAAAATTTGTTTGAGTTTAAGAGATGTTTTATTTTTAATTGCTGTTCGTCCAGTTCCCTTGAAAATTTTACCCACTCCAGGGGGGAGATACTGAAACTGCGGAGTAGAACCGTATATTTTCAATTGTCAAGGTGCAGCTAAGGTAACGTGTTAGGTTACTGAGGTTTTTATACAGGTTAACTACCCTTGATCAAAGGTCAGCACCCCGCAATAAATTGACGGGGCTTCAAGCCTCGCAGTTTATTTAGCTGACCAGCTTAAGACATCAAAATCTACGTTATTGGCAAGAGTTAAAAGACCTACCTTGGAATGCGTGCCAGTTCCAAGCTCTAGAACT
>JASJCP010000177.1 GCA_030065935.1 Xenococcaceae cyanobacterium MO_167.B27 | reverse complement strand
CAGGACGCGCCTACTTAAACCTTGCCCGTCGTTAACTCCCACCAAATCTTCAATTTGGAAGGAGAATGCACGACGGAACAGCCATGTTCAAAAATCTTTATTTTGCAACACCTAATGAATTTTCTAACTCTACCAAAACAATATCTGATTCTAAAGAATCCTGCAATACATTACATGGATAACTTTGACGCTTGTTTTTGGTAAGTCCCTTGAAATAAGCCTTGCAAGGTGGTTGAACGAATCCAAAAGAGCTTCGCTGAAAATAGTGGTAGAGAAGAAGCGAAGTTTTCCAGAAAAATAGGGTGGGTTACACCCGAATTTACGCTCCTTGACAAGTAGTTGCCGACAACCTTGGTTGAAGCACCGAAGCACAACCCTTCAGAAAGCTATGCTTTCTGATTGAATAGTCAACTTTGCCGCTTGTTTTGTATAACAGTGTCACACAAAGATAAAAGAGTAAGCCAAAAGTACAACGGTAAAGACAAACAAAATATGATTTGCCCAATCATTAAAATTCCAATCTTTAAACATATAAATTAATCCTCAACTGGCTCTTGGAAAAATTGTTAAAAAACTAAGAATCGGTGAAAGAACTTTTTTCTAGGACTTTCCCCGATTTTTTGTGCTATTTACTACTGATTCTGGGTGGATGTTTTGAAACTAGGTACAGGCTTATCTTCTGGAGTCTGAGACTCTTTAGCTCCTTGAGGTTGTTTTGATGTATCAGGAGTACCTCCCTTACCACCTTTGCTTTCTTTGGGTGGTTTGCCTCCTTTGAGGAAGTATTCTTCAAAGCTCTTAATCACAATATAGAGGTTGGGGACAAAAAGCAAACTCAAAGCAGTAGAGATTAGCATCCCACCAAAAACACCAGTCCCTAAAGACCAACGGCTGATTGCACCAGCACCAGAAGCAATGAGTAGAGGTAAGAAACCAAACAGGGTAGAAAACGCTGTCATTAAAATTGGTCGGAAACGTTGTTCGGCAGCGTAAATGGCAGCTTTAGTAATACTCATCCCTAAAGAGCGAGCTTGGTTAGCAAATTCTACAATCAGAATCGCGTTTTTACTTGCCATCCCGATTAACATTACCAGACCTACTTGACAGTAAATGTTGTTGTTGAGAATCGGCCAAATACCACTGGTTTGGACGAAACTAGCACGAAACCAAATACCCCCTAATGCTCCCAAGATTGCCAAGGGAACAGTCAGCATGATTATAGTGGGGTCGATGTAGCTTTCATACTGAGCAGCTAATACTAAAAACACCATCACAAAACCGAAGCCGAAGACAATGGGAGCAGCCCCACCAGCTTCTTTTTCTTCTGCTGCTGTTGCTGTCCACTCGTAGCCGAAACCTGGTTGCAATGTTTGGGCTGCTACTTCTTCCATGGCTGAAATTACCTGTCCTGAACTATAACCAGGTGCAGGAGCAACGTTAAGTTTAATCGCTGGATAAACATTGTAGTTGGTAACAATGGGTGGATAAGTAATTTCCTCAGCCTTGAGTAGATTACTAATTTGTATTAGTTCTCCATCGCGCGAACGCACATAGAGCTTGCTAATATCTTCAGGATTAGCTCGCGAGTCTTGCTCTGCTTGGGCATAAACTCGATAAAGTCTGCCATCTAGCACGAACTGATTGACAAAGTTAGAACCTAAATAAGTTTGGAGAGTCCCGAGAATTTCGCTGATATCAACGTTTTGCGCTAAGGCTTTTTTGCGGTCTATTTGTGCCTCCAGCATGGGACTATCAAAAGTGAAGGTGGAAAAAGCCAGGGCTATTTCTTCTCTTTGGTTAGCAGCCTGAATTACCCGTTGAGTGTTATCGATTAAGGCTTCCATGCCCTTTAACTGGCGGTCTTGAATATAGATTTCTGAACCACCAAAGTTACTCAAACCATCCACAGGGGGAGCATTGACCGCAAATACCCGCGCTCCATTAATTTCTTGTTGAAATCTTTGGTTAACTTCTTGTAACAGTCCAAAAGCAGAACTGTTAGCTCCACTTCTTTCGTCCCAGGGTTTGAGCTTGACAAAAAACAGACCCTTGTTGCTATTTTGACCATCAAAGGAAAATCCAGTTATGCCCAGAGAATGTTCTACTTCCTCAAACTCGGTTACTATCCCCATCACTTGTTTGTTGATTTCGTTAGTGTAGTTGAGGGAAACTCCAGGAGGTGCTTCGGTGAGGACAAATAAATAGCCTTGGTCTTCTTCGGGAATAAAACCTTGGGGCATAGTTTGATACATCCAGCCCGTCAGCACCAGACCACCAATAAACAAGGCAATTACCACGATTTTGAGCTTGGTCAAAAACTCAATCAATCTGCGGTACAACCCTTTGAACCAATCAAAGCTGCGGTTGAATAGGGCAAAAAACTTACCCAAAGGCCCACGTACTTCTTCTTGAGGACGCAGCAATATCCCCGACATGGTAGGGGAGAATGTCAAAGCATTAAAGGTGGAAAAAGCGACGGCAAAGGCAATAGTTAAGGCGAATTGCTTATAGACAATCCCTGTTGTACCTGGAAAGAAAGACACGGGTATAAACACTGCCATCAGAACTACAGAAGTAGAAATTACTGCTCCTGTCAATTCTTCCATGGAATCTAAAGCAGCTTGCAATGGTCGCATTCCCTGAGACATTTTTGAGGAAACTGCTTCTACTACTACAATCCCATCGTCTACTACCAACCCTGTTGCTAATACACAAGCAAACAAGGTTAACTGATTGAGACTAAATCCTAATGCTTGCAAACCAATCATCGCCCCAATCAAGGCTACAGGAATCGCAATAGCAGGAATAATGGTAGTACGCCAGTCTTGTAAGAAAATAAAGATGATTAAGACCACTAGAGCAATCGCTTGTATTAGGGTGACTGCTAAGTCTTTCAGAGAGGAGTTAACAAACAGAGTATTGTCGTGAGCTACTTCTACTTTCAAACCTGGAGGGAAAGAAGCTTCCAACTCAGCCATTTTTGCTTTAACTGCTTCTGCTGTATCTAAGGCATTCGTACCAGGAAGTTGATAAATAATCAGGGATACGGCTGGTGTATCCCCATCAAAGAGCGATTTAGTAAAGTAATTTTCTACTCCTAGTTCTGCCCTGCCGATGTCTTTGATGCGGATTAAAGTACCATCATCACCTATTTGTAAGACGATATTTTCTGCTTCAGAAGCAGTGGTAAAACGACCCACCACCCGCAAAGGAAACTCAAATTGCTGCTCAGACGCTGCTGGGGCTTTCCCTACACCTCCTGCACCTACTTCAAAGTTTTGGTCTTCAATAGCACGAATTACATCATTGGAGGTAAGTCCCCTGGCTGCCAGCTTATCGGGGTCAACCCAAATCCGCATGGCATACTTGGCACCACCAACTCCTTCTAGACTCCCCACACCTTTAATTCTTTTTATTTCATTCCAGATGTAGCGGTCTAGATAATTGTAAAGAAATACCTCATCGTATGGGTAGTTACCAGCTTCATCTTTTTCTGCATAAAAGGCATAAGCTAGGGTGACGCTAGGGGATTGTTTTTCAGTTTTCACCCCTGTAGAAATTACTACTGGGGGCAAATCTGATTGTGCCTGGGCAACTCTATTTTGCACCAAGACTTGAGCCATATTAGAGTCGTTTTCTACGGGAAAAGAAACATTAACCGTGGCATTTCCCGTATTGTCGGTAAAAGAGTCAATCCATTTTGCGTCTTCCACCCCATTGATTTCCCGTTCTAGTACATTTGTAACGTTATCAACGGTGGTTTTGGCATCTGCACCCACATAATTGGCTGTTACTGAAACCCGCTTCGGAGCAATCTCTGGCAGCTTATCTAAGGGCAGGACTGCCATACAAACGGTTCCTACTAGCAAAATTACAATAGTACAGACGGTGGTTAAAACTGGACGTTTAATAAAAGGGCCTGCTATGGAGAACAACATATACTATCTCATTGATTTGATTGAGAGTTTTTCGGTTTTTAGTGTGATTTTAGGCAAGGTTTTTAGCTAGGGAGCGCGGTATTAATGAAGTATATTATTTGAGCGAAAACTCTGGTTTATAGACAGAATAAGGTTTGGGAGGAGTTGTAATCTCTTTGTTAACTAGAAACTAGGGTTCTAGGGCATATTGCCTGTTACCTGGTTTGTTCGCTAGTTAAGGATTCCTCTGTAATTGGCGTGCCGTTTTTTAAATCCAGAATCCGCGTTACGGCAATTTTGTCCCCTTTAGAGACACCAGAAATAATTTGATAACTTTGACCTTGGATACTTCCTACCTGAATTGGTTGTTGCTCTGCTATTAAAGTTGTCTCACCTTCTGAAGATTCTCCTGGTTTGGCAACAAAGACAAATTTTTGTCCTCCTAGTCTAGTGATGGCTGTAGTTGGTACTAGTAAGCCTGGTTTTTCATCCCAGATGACTTGAACCCGCACATACTGTCTATCTCTTAGGCTATCGTCGTTGGGGAAAGAAACTTTAGTAAGGATAGACTGAGTGTTTTGGTTGACTAGAGGCGAAATGAAGCTAATTTTGCCTCTAGTCCCTGGATTCCCATTAGCATCAACTATCTCAACTGGTAATCCCAGTTTGAGGCGAGAGCGTTCCTCGGTGGGAATGCCAATATTAAGATTAAAGGCTTGATTATTAGTGATGGTGGTTATGGTGTCGCCAAGGTTGACAAAGTCTCCCACTTTTCTCTCGTTAAAACTCCCCACTATCCCGCTTATAGGAGCATTAATAGTGTTAAAAGCTAAGTTTTGACTTATTGAACCTAATTCAGCTTCCGCCTGCCTCACTAATGATTTTTGACTATCGATATTAGCGAGAGATTGCTCCACCCGTCTTTCTGCTGCTTGCAGAGATTTGAGGGAAGCATTCAGACTTTCTTTACGAGAGTCGCGCTGGGCTATAGCACCATCTAACTCGCGAGTTTTATCATCCAAATCTTGCTGGGGTGATGCACCACCTTTAACTAACTCTTTTGAGCGTTCAATGTTAATCTTGGCAAGAGTTACCTGTGCTTCAGCATCTTGCAAATTAGCTCTTGCAGCTTCCGCGTCTGCTGCTGCTCTAGCTCTCTCTGCTTCTGCTGCCCTCAGTTCCGCTTGAACTTGACCGAGTCTTGCTTTTTCCACATTCACAGCTTGGGCTGCTGCGTTAACATCTTCCTGTTGTTGGGTGGGTTCTAGTTCAATTATGGGTTGTCCCTGACTTACGCGATCGCCCTGATTCACAAAAATTTTCTGGATACGACCATTAATTCTCGGTGCTAAATTGACTCTTCCTTTCGCTTCTAGAGTCCCTACATATTGAGTACTATTGATTAAAGTAGCAGTTTCTAAAGTCTGTAACTTAACGGGAACTGCCCTAGTGCCATCAGCTTGAGATTGTGATTCTGTACCACCACAGCCACTTAACAACAAAGGGAACGCGAAGACTACACCTAATAGTTTCTGGGCAAAATGAGTATTAGTTTTGGAGTGAATCATCAGTTTTATTCAGCATAGCTAGATATAATAATCCTAAATTTAATTCTAGTATTATTAACTTACTATGTTAAATATATTAATTTTTACTAACGTAGAATAATTAACTGAAAATTTATCATATTTTACTGTTTGATTCTAGAGCTTGTCATCAATCAGAAAAAAACTGTTTTTTGACCCATTTTCAAGACTTACTTTGTGGAAAAATAACCTATATAGGTCAACCCTATTTTTGATGAATACTAATTTACTTAATTTTTCTGGGCAAAATCTCCAAGGAAAATCTTTTAAAGAGCAAAACCTCATCGGTGCTGATTTCCGTGGCGCAAATATCTGCAGTACAGACTTCACTGGTGCCAACCTAACCAATGCTGATTTTAGTGATGCTGTGGCTGGTTTAGATCGAAAATCGACCATTATTGTGTTCTTAATATCAATTTTTATTTCGATGACAGCTGGAGCAATGGCTGGATTGGGTGGTCAATTCATACAACGATTATTTGAGCAAAGCCAATATACATCCCTAGCTATAACGATTAGTAACATTCTGCTGGCAATTTTTTTGTTGGTGACTTTTTGGAAAGGTCTAGGTACAGCGATTAAGAGTTTAGTCTCGAAAATTGTATTTTCCAGTTTACTACTTGGTGTGTTAGCGATAGTAACTGGTGTTGGTAATGGAGTTGGGGCAATAGGAGTTATTTTTTGCTTAGTTTTCTTAACAATTGTTACTATTGGTGCCACTGTAGCCAGAGCTTGTGGTGGAACTATGAGCAATATTTTGTTTTTCCTGGTTGCCATTAGTGGAGTGCTAGCAGGGCGAACCTTTAGTGGAGGATTGGGAGCAACAGCGATCGCTATTAGCTCTGTATTAATTAGCAAGAGGGCATTGTCTGGGGATATTAGGGATAGATTTATTTTACGTCTTAGTCTGGCAATTTCTGCCTACTTCGGCACTTCTTTTCGTAAAAGCAATTTAACTAATGCTAACTTTACTAATGCACGACTGATTAATGCTGATTTTCGCCAAGCTACTCTAACTGACAGTTGTAGGGAAAAATTGCAAAATTTGCATTTAGTTATTAATTGACATCTGGTTTTGAGTACGGTATTCCATAGTCATGTATATTATTATAGTCTTATATACTATAAATAAATATAAAATATGGTTAAAAACCATATGCTCTCAACTTCGTTTAGTGTAGTTTTAATTAATTTACTAGCTTAAATGAAGCAAAAAAAGTATCAATTGATTCGGCAGAAATAGCATCATTTTGTTGACTAACAGCCAAAACATAGAGACGCTGTTCTACTAACAATAAGCGATAGACAATAGTTTCATCTTTATTTTGCAGTTGGAATTGCTTACCTGGATAATTGGCAAAAGTGATATCGTCGTCTGCAACTTTAATCAAACCTACCCTATTATCGATAATGTAATCCCGTGTTCGCTCTAGGACTTCTGGAGCATTTTCAACTCTTTCTGGGGTTACTTCTTCCGAGTAAGCGATCACATATCGAGAGGATGAGGGATGAGTGGCAATAATCTCAAATTTAATATCTCCCTTGGGAGCTTCCACTGTCTCATTTTCACGGGTAATAGTTCCAGGAGGCATCAATACAGTAAATCCTATGTCTTTCATCAGAACTCGCGACCAGGGTAAAGCCATTTCATCAATGTTGATAGAGGGATTGGGAACAGTCTCTCCCCTCTGTAATCTACGGATTTCTGCTTCAAATTGCTCGTGACCCCTCTCAAAAAAATCAGGACGATCAAATAAACCTGCGATCGCTGGAGCAGTAGTAATAAAAAATAATAAGGGGAGACCAATAGGAATATTAAGTAAAAAATATCTTTTCATTTGATGATTTAAGAAAATATACCAGTACCTTAAGCTGAGATCTTACACCAAATCTGTAACTGATTTGTGGTATCAGGGAAAAGGGAAAAGCTTAAAGGAAAAAGAGTAATAAATTGATTCCCAATAGCTAATTATTCAGTTTTTTTGTACTGATGCAAGATGTGAGTTAAATGCTCAAGGGATAAGTTAATCTGACAAAGCAACAGGCAAGAGAAATGTTTTAAACTACTATTGTCCAATCATGGTTGCTCCTTGACCCAATCCTTGAAACATTAACCAAGAAAGAAATAGGTCAGATACAAAAATTGCTAGGAGTGAAGTCACTACAGCAGCAGTAGTAGATTGTCCCACTCCTTTAGCACCACCCCTGGTAGTCAAACCCCAGCTACAGCCAATAATGGCAATTAAAGCACCAAAAACAATTCCTTTAATTGGACCACTCAAAATATCCCAAACATCCAAAAAATTACGGATGGAATCGAGGAAGACACTATCTGCAATGCCATACATACTTTGAGCGACAATTAATCCCCCTGCCAAACCTGTAAACAGAGCGAGAATACTTAAAGCTGGCACCATAATACAACAAGCTAGTAGGCGGGGAATGACAAGGTACTCAATGGGGTCTGTATTGAGCATATAAAGAGCATCAATCTGCTCTGTTACTCTCATAGTGCCAATTTCGGCAGCAAATGCGGAACCTACTCTACCCGCAACCACTACCGCCATCATTACGGGACAGAGTTCTCGGGCTAGAGCTATAGCCAAAATCCCTCCTACGGCACTACCTGCCCCCAGTTGCAGAAACTCTCGCGCTACTTGAATGGTAAAAATCATGCCAATAACCGCAGCAGTTACTAGAGCAATTAGCAGAGAAGCAGGTCCAACAGCCATCATTTGCTCCAAACTACTGCCTACATCAAGCTTGCGCGTAAGTAGAAAGAATATCGCTTTTCCACTTAGTAAAACAGCAGCCCAGGAACGTTGTATCCAGGACAACAAGCCAGAACTTGACAGAATTCGATTCATTATTAATATATAAGCTTAAATTTCGCAGGTGATGAGCCGAGCCAGAAAAAAGTTAGCCATTTTTGCCCCATAAGGAGAATTCCACCAATCCCCAGGAAGACCGCCTTCAGGAGCATTGAGAGAGAAATCAAAATCATCATATTTGATTATTTTGCCATTTTTACGCCAACCAGTTGTCTCGCTGATACGTTGTAAAAATTCGTTGTTTTGCGCTCTGAGTGTATCCATATTACCCCCAAGACTTTGATAAAGATGCAATTGAACGCTAAAGCCAAAATGATTGTTACTATAATGTTTCCAAAGTTGGTCAACTACCATGATGGCGTTACAGGGAAATTTTTGTAGGTCTTCGGGGGTAATCTCTTCTAGGTCAGGTTTACCAGTAATCTCGATCATAACCTTAGTAGTTTCTCTATCTGCCTCTTTCCATTTGCCAGTTGCTAGGAATTCTCTTAGTTTCCCATAGCGATAGGTATCAGCTAGTAGCATCAAAGCTTCATCCAATCGTTTCTCAAGAAGAGAAACTCTCTCTAATAGAGAGGATTCTTTATCTATTGTTCCAGAAGTTAAATCTTTGTCATTTTCCATAGCTTTCGCTGTACAAAAGTTTTACCGATAATGTATCGCGTCGGCTCTCTCAGCGCAGGTGCGGAGAGCAAACCCACGCGGATTGCTATCTCAATACGAAACTTGGGGCTTCCCGCCGACAATACTAAATTGATCTTTTCACCCAATTAGAGCTTAATTAGTGAACTACCTACACTGTACCGAAGGTCAGTGTAGGCTTCCAACTTCATCCGCAACAGCAACAACAGTTGACTTACGCCCTCTGCGTTGTCTTACATTGCGTCCATTGGCAGTATCCCGCGTCCCACAGGATAATATTCTGATGCCTTCATCTCTGCAATTTTTGGCAGCATTGATATCTCTATCTATCCCTTTTGTCTGACAACTAGGACAATCCCAAGTACGGACATCGAGGGGCAAGCTGTCAACTACATTTAGGCAATGATTACAAGTTTTACTCGACGGGAAAAATCTATCTATTTGAAGAAAAACTTTCCCTTCCTTTTTGCACTTGTACTCAAGAAAATTAAGGAACATTCCCCATCCACAATCACTGATTGCTTTTGCCAGCTTGTGGTTACGAACCATTCCCTTTATGTTTAAGTCCTCGCAAACGATAACTTGGCTTTTGTTTACCAATTTACGAGACAATTTATGAAGAAAATCTTGACGAGCGTTGCTTATTTTTTCCTGGGCTCTGGCTACCAATAATCTCGCTTTGTTTCTAGATAATGAACCTTTTTGTTTCCGAGATAATTTACGCTGTTTTCGCTTTAAGTTCCCTTCATGCTTCTGAAGATGTTTTGGATTATCATATTTGCTTCCATCACTGGTAATACAGTAACTAGAGATACCTAGATCGATACCTAGAACTTTCCCATTACTATCTACTTTGATTTCAGGTAAACCATCATCAAATAATAACGAAGCATAGTATTTATTAGTCTTAGTTTTGCTGATAGTTACAGTCTTAAGCTCCCCATCAAATAACCGATGCAAGTTAGCTTTTACTTCTCCAATTTTAGGTAAGTACAAACCATTTCCAGCAACTTTGACATTTTGTGGATACTGTAATGACTGTTTCCCATACTTACTTTTGAATCGAGGATAACCACCTCGTTTTTCAAAGAAGTTTTTAAAAGCAATACCAAGATTAATTACTGATGATTGAAGGCATTGAGAATAAGTTTCTTTTAACCATTCTGTTTTTTCTTGTTTCTTCAGTTGAGGAAGCCATCTTTTCATAGTAATAGCAGATATCCCTTTGCCAGTATCTTTATATATACGGTTATTCTCAGCTAGACAATAATTCCATATATATCTACAACTCCCAAAAGCTTTAGCCAGTGAGAGTTTTTGCCCTGGTGTTGGATATAGCCTGACTTTTACTACGTTTCTCATGGCAGTATATTAACACATATTGTTTTGTTGTTAAAATGTTTGGTGTCGATAAATCCTGACTGGCATTCATCCGAACACCAAAACAAGTTTATGGTGTCGGGCTTCTGCCAGATTCAGCTAACTACTGAGGTGGATGATTGCGCCTCATTCCTTTGGTAAGATAAGCCAATAAGAATCCTGTTAAACCAGCCATTCCCCAAGAGAAAAAGTTGGTTGTTGCTGTTGCCATACCAATGAACAGCAACCCTAGTAACCAGTAGCGAACATTGATATCAGATTTGAGTTTTTTAAACTTCATCTGTCCGCCCTCCTGGAGCCCCCCGTTAAAGCGGTACTCCGCAGAAGCTGAGATTGTTCCTTACTGATTTTATTTCTTAAGTTCTTCTTCATTATGCTTATTTTGCTCGACGGCTTGATAAGCAGAACCAATTACAAAGCCCAAAACGGCTCCCCCAATCACTGCAACTGGTCTGCGAGAAGTTCGTTGGCTAATATAATTAACTGCTAAACCCAACATCGCGCCAATAAGAGCAGACATGATTCCTGAAAAAATAATTGTTCTAAGATTCATAGATTTTACCTTTGATACAATTAGGCAATGCTATACAGCAATTCTTAACTGAGTGATATACAACTGTTACTCAAAACTTATCCAAAGTTATTCACTTTAGGGTTTGATTCCTGCTTCAACCAACTCCGTCGGCGGTAAACTGTCCACAGGCGTAGATTCGGGTCTAACCGACCCTATTCTTTCAATTATATATTCAGTTGAAGCGTGGGCTAAATTTAAGCTAGAGTTTAAATCTCTACATATAGGCTTACATTTATGATTACTACAGTGATAAGCTGCTACGCAGCTAAATTTAATAAACAGCATTGCCTTTATTTTTAATTTTACGTCCCCACTTAATAATTAGTTCTCCCTCATTTAATAATTTATTTAACAAATCTTCTAACT
>JASJCP010000029.1 GCA_030065935.1 Xenococcaceae cyanobacterium MO_167.B27 | reverse complement strand
ATTTAATGATTCTGTAAATTGTTGTCCTTTTAGGATTGAATCATGATTCAACGCTATTTAGTATTTTTACTTTGTTACAAAATTCCGTAAAGCCCTTGTCGTATATGGATTAGGCTGGCTGTCCCCCCGCCAGCTAGGGTTATCTTATTCAGCAGTCAAATCGCGGGTACAGCGAGGTCGCAGTATGCTCAGAGCTAAGTTTGAGGAATGCTGTCGTTGTGAGTCAGATGTTAGGGGTAATATCGTAGATTATCAAGTCAAACCTAACGGTTGTTGACATTGCTGACCATAATGCGTCTTTTTACCAAGTCCTCCGTCTATGAGATTGAAAAGAATAGAAGACTCTTTTAGGAGGTTTAATTATGTCACGTATTCAGCTTGCCCTCAATGTAAGTAATCTCGATGAATCAGTGGCTTTTTACAGTCAACTGTTTGGGGTTGAACCCGCTAAACGTCGTCCTGGCTACGCTAATTTTGCAGTCGCAGAACCCCCATTAAAATTAGTGCTAATTGAAAATGCTTCCGAAGCAGGAACTCTCAATCATTTGGGAGTTGAGGTAGAAACTGCGACTGAAGTTGCTACAGCAGAAAGCCGTTTGCAAGGTAGAGGACTAGAAACCGAAACTGAAAATAAAGTTTCCTGCTGTTATGCACTACAAGATAAGGTTTGGTTGACACTCACCGCCCTAAAAGGGCGATGATTCTTCCTTCACAGGGATCGAAGCCGACCTATCCCTCCAGAAGCTTGGACGGTATGCCCTACCGCCACCACTCCACGTTGCATGACTATTTGCGCTGCTGCCACATCTCTATCGGTGGTGTAGCCACATTCAGGGCAAGAATGGACTCTTTCAGAGAGTTTTTTCTTCCCAGTTATAGTTTGACACCTGGGACAAGTTTGACTGGTTAGATCGGGTTCTACCCGTTCAAAGTAAACACCTTGCTTCCAGCATACAAACTCTAGAATGTTGAGGAATTGCCCAAAACCAGCGTCCAAAGTATGCTTACGAAGCATTCCTCTAGACATTGCTTTAAGATTTAAGTCCTCAGCAAAGATCATTCCTGCTTCATCTGCTAATTGGTTGGCTACTTTATAGTGAAAATCTTTCCTTGTATTAGAGATGTGTTCGTGGAGTGAAGCTACTTTCAAACAAGCTTTTTTCCAATTACTAGAACCTTTCTTCTTTTTACTCATTTTCCGTTGTAGCGATTTCAGCTTACTTTGGAGTGAGACAAAAAACTTTGGTCTAGCAATAAGCTTGCCATTACTCGCAGCTAAAAACTTTTCTAGTCCTAGATCTATCCCTAATGGTTCACCATGAGGTAGAGGGTCTGGGACATCTACTCGCGCCTTGAGAATTAACATGGCATACCAACCAGATACACGCCTAACTATCCTAACTTGCTTTAGCTCAAACCCGTCTGGAATAGGTCTAGATTGACGCATCTTAACCCAACCAATCTTAGGTAGTTTGACTGCACCATCTTTCAGTGGATTAACCCCCATTTGCTTGAAGTTAAAAGACCTCATTCTATTGGTAGATTTAAACCTTGGAAAGCCATGCCCTCTATCCCACATAGCTACCATAGCGTTTTCTAACCGCTTCAATGTTTCTTGAAGGACGTGAACATGAACAGAACCCAGTTCGGGAAACTTTTTCCTAGCTTGAGTTAAAGCTCTACACTGACTAGCAAAATTAGGACGCTTGGCATCCGCAGGTATGATGTATTCTTGTTCAATGCTACAAGCATTAATCTCACACTTTCTTGAATTCCCCCATGCCTTTCTTTCTGCCAGCGCATAGTTATAAACTTTGCGACAAGCAATTAACCAAGACTCAAAAATTGAGACTTGTTCCGCAGTAGGTTTAAGTTTGAATTGAAAGGTTCGAGTTAACATGACTAAATTGTATCATGTTTAGTCATGTTAAAATAAGAGATAGACAGGTCGCCGTAAACGGCGGGGCTTGAACCCATGCTCACAAGGGTCACTGACCCCGATAACTCTCCTTGGGAGATTTATACAGTCCTAGATGATGCTGCTACTTTTGCTCGCACTCAACCTAATGCGCCAACTTCAGTTTGTTCTACTTGCTAAGTCGAAGTCACAAAGAGAGTAAGGTTAATTAGGTGTAAGAATCATCGATTAATCTTACTACTTTCCATCGGCATATCGATGTGTAGCAGTAATTTTTGGAATTGGTAATAAGTAATAGCTAAGAGGTATTTATCCTTCCTCATCCTTCATCCCTCATACTTTTTAGAGGGTGGGGGTACAAGACGCAACTGACAGATAATACGATCAATCGCCTTCAGAGTTTTAAATTCTTGTTTTGGTAGAGGATAACTATCACTAGCAAATTCTTCTAAGAAAGAAAAAGCTTGGCGAAATTGTTGGGGTTGAGCAGGAATAGGTGCATCAAAATGACAGGGAATGATTCTTTGAAAGTCCCACTGAGCAATTTTGTCCGCCCACATTAAAGTAGTTTTATCCGCGCGATTGAGAATGAGAGTTTGTAGAATTGGTGCAACAAATAAACGACCATTTCCTCGTAAAGAATTAAAACATTCTTGCCAATTATCTTCCCACTCAAAAGGATACAAACCAAAATACGCTTTTTTAGAGCGATCGCTGGCACGAAAAGCATCCCGAAATACCCCTAACCAATCAGGAATTCCCAACACACTAGGCTGAAAATACATGGCAAATAGCGCAATTCTTTGCCATCCCTTACGGCGAGATTCATAGTTATCTGTTAAAGGATCGGAAGCTTTATCCCTAGAGTGAAACAGTAAAGGATAAGGATCTACTTGATTTATCTGAGGGGGATTTTCGGGAATAGAAACAATAGTATCTGTAACTAATAGGGTACGCGATCTCTTATCATAAAAAGCAACTTCAGAAAATAAACCTAATTTCAAATTAATAGTATCGAGAATTGCATAATCAAACTGACCAGCAAAAGGAGCTTTGCTACTGTCTGAAGGTAAAATATGGGTGCGCTTTCTTGGTAGTCCGAGCCAACTTAAAGGAAGATTTATCGGAAAACTCCATTGATCGGGCGCAACAAACACTTGAGCTTGGGGAAACTTCCTGGCAAAAGGACCCACAAATACTTTATGCTCAACCCCAGATATAGTAGGGAGAATAATATACTTAATATCCCCGTGCTGTGCTATCAACTCTTGTAATAAACTCAAACACTCACCAGTAGGAGCAACAGGCGCATAAACCAACAATCCCCCTTCCTCTAACTTAACCACAGTCATACGGATGGGAACAACAACATAAAAAATTCCTTGAAGTTGCTCAAAAGTCCAGACTGAGTCCTCAATCACTTCCTGACGTACAGTGCGTCTTTGACCGTAGGGATAAATTGGTACAACAGACCAATATGACCAAGAAAAATCTCTAGAACTAGACTGATTCACCATTGCAGATTTACAAGTTGACAATTGATAATATGAGGCTAATTGTCTATTATCCATTATTGACTGTAATTCTTATATCATATCTTTATCAGCCCCTATGACTCCTGACTCTCCCTATTATTGGCGATCGCATCCTTTAAAAAACCGCACTGGTACAGAGATTTTCGAGAGATTATACAGTCAGGAAACAATTGCAACCTTACTAGAAAGTCCCTTTCCTACTCCCACAGACTATCCCTATCTATCTCGCTATTCTATCTGTGGTGGTGCGCCTTCTCAGGTCAACGGGAAACCGCAATTATGGACTCCACCCCTAGGAAAAGTTTTTGCTTTTTTGCGATCGCTGCTGGCAAAAAACACCATATCTAATCCCGAAGTAGCTCATTTACCATTTACTGGTGGTTGGTTAGGATGGCTTAGTTACGATGTCGCATGGGAAATCGAAAACTTACCCCAAATTAACCCCGATCCTCTTCCTTTCCCTGTCGCCTATTGGTATCAACCAGAAACCTTTGCAGTATTAGATCATCAACAACAAATACTGTGGTTAGCTGCAACTTTACCCCAACAGTTAGACATTCTAGAAACTAAACTCCATACTCCCCCTACTGCTCTTACTACTCCTACTGCTCTTACTGCTCCATCTCCCATCACCTATCTAACTCCCCAAGAAGACTACGAAACAGCAGTAAGGAAAGCTAAAAAACATATTCAAGCAGGGGATATCTTTCAAGCTAACCTCTCCCTAAGATTTCACACTACTACCACTGCTGATAGTTGGTCGATTTATAAAACCCTACACAAAATTAATCCTTCTCCTTTTGCCTCTTACTGGCGATCGCCTTGGGGTATAATGATTAGTTGTTCTCCTGAAAGATTAGTTAGTTTGCAAGAAAATATCGCCCAAACCCGCCCCATCGCAGGAACAAGAAGAAGAGGAATAACCCCCCAACAAGATCGGCAACTAGCAGCAGAATTACTAGCTAACACCAAAGAGAGAGCAGAACACATTATGCTAGTAGATTTAGAACGCAACGATCTAGGAAAAGTCTGTCAGTGGGGTTCAGTAGCAGTAGATGAACTCTTAGTAATCGAAAGATACAGCCATGTAATGCACCTAGTAACTAATATAGTAGGAAAACTCGAATCAAAATATAATTCTATAGACTTAATTCAGGGGATGTTTCCAGGGGGAACAATTACAGGTTGTCCCAAAGTGCGTTGTATGGAAATTATCGAAGAATTAGAACCAGTCAAACGCAGCCTCTTTTATGGTTCTTGTGGTTATCTCGACTGGCGAGGTAATTTAGACTTAAACATCTTAATCCGCACTCTATTATATACCAGTTCTGGGACAAAAAACACTGTTTATGGGCAAGTAGGGGCAGGAATAGTCGCTGATAGCGATCCAGAGCGAGAATGGTATGAATCTCTTAATAAAGCAGAAGCACAGTTAACAGCACTAAGGTTAGGGCGTGTCATCAATTAGAAAAAAAGCCCGATCACCATTGACCAAATCATCTGTATCAAAAACCAGAAATTAAAGCAAAATTATACTGAATAATTTTGAGTGATTTAGATCACTGTGCCTGAGTTGCCGTAATAGCTATTTTAAAGAAAAAAGTAGCTATGAAAAAGGAATCACAAATGTATTATACCTATATATCTAATAATACTGAAAATATTTCTCAGAAAAAGATATTTAAAAAAATCTTCAAAAACAAAATAACAATTCTAGAAAAGGTTTCTCTTAGTTCACTTTTAATAATAGGAGTATTTTTGTCAACAAGCATAGCAGCTTTCGCTCAAGATTATAAAGGAAAATGTAAAGATAAAATAGAAAAAGATATGGATAAATGCCGTGTTGAGCTAAAAAACAATATTCTTAATTTGAAATTTAAAGAATCAGAACTCAATCAAATTATCAATCTTAATAATGTCGATCATTTAGAAATAGAAAGTGAATCATCCTATAATCATTGGACTATGAGAGTTAATTATTTTAAATCATTTACCTTTATTTGGCATGATCAATCGGGAACTTATGCGACAAATTTTAAGCTTGAAGAAAAAGATTCTAAAGAACTAATATTATTATTACAAATCAAAGGAAATAGAATTGTTAAAAATAAAATCAATGCTTATTATCAAGCTATAGCAGAACAAAACCAAAGAAAGTACCAATCAGAACAAAAAATAATAGAAGAACCAGTTAACATACAAGTTTCTCCTTCTCCTATACCTCCAAGTTTTCCTACAGTTACTACGGGGCAAGCTAATCAAACTTTGCCACAATGTACTCGTGATATGATCTATGGTGGCACACTTGCAGATGATGCTGTCATAATATGTGTTAATACACTTAAATATCAACCCCCAATACAAACTTTGCCACAATGTACTAGTGATCTGATCTATCTTGGCATACTTTCAGATAAGGCTGGTCAATATTGTCAATATCTTTTACAACAACAATCACGAAATTTAAATAGGCGTTAGGACAGCAATCAAACAGAAAACAAAACTCGACGTATAATTCGATAAAGTAAAAGCCTAAAATCTTTATTCAACAATACTTTAAACGGCTTTGCTACTGAGCCTTTTTTAATGGTTCAAAACAGCTAAAAAAAAGTGTTACTAATTATACGACCAGTTTTTTGATAAAGAAGAAAGTACCCGTAGTGCGATCGCAAATTTCTTCATATCTAAAATCACCCAATCAGCCATAGCGAAATTATTGCATTACGGCTTACCCTACTACTTTTGGTTCGGGCAGAAAACTCTACTATATAAGGGATGGCAACCACACTTACTTTCTTTTGATAAGGTGACTAATATAGTAATTGAAGTTAATCACAAATCACATTAATCCAACACTGATTAAAGAATAGGAGACATTGATTATGGCATTAGTACGTTACAATCCCTGGCAAGAAATGAGTAGTTTACAACGTCAATTAAATCGTCTATTTGATGATGCTTTAACTCCCGACTCTTGGGGTGAAATAAGTAATTTTGCTAAAGTTCCTGCTGCGGAATTAACGGAAACTGAGGATGCACTACATCTTAAACTAGAAGTTCCTGGTATTGAAGTCAAAGACTTAGATATTCAAGTTACTGTAGATCGGGTTTCAATCAGTGGCGAGCGAAAATCCGAAACCAAAACTGAAGAAAATGGTAAAACTCGCTCTGAATTCCGCTATGGTAAATTCTCTAGAGTAATTCCTCTCCCTGTACGCATCCAAAACACCAACGTTACCGCAGAATACAAAGATGGAATTCTGACTCTAACTCTACCTAAAGCTGAAGAAGAAAAGAACAAAGTAGTGAAAGTAAATCTAGACAAAGCTACTGTCTAACTTTATGTCCCAGTCCCTAATGACTGGGATTTTTTTGATCTTGATATCCCCTAACAGCCAGAATACCCTTAAATAGAGCTTGGGGTTTTGTTACATTAACTGAAGTAGTCCTATTAATTTTAATTGGAATTTTATTTATGACAGACAATAATCCCGCTCGCGATCGCTTTCAAGCAGCTTATGAAAACCGTTATACTTGGGATGAAAATTTCCCTGGTTACACCACCGAATTAGAATTAAAACAGGGAGAAGAAGTATATACAGGAACAATTAAAGTAGATAGCGACTTATCTGTAGAGGTTACAGGTATTGGAGATGAGAAAGTACAAGAAAGTATCTACAATCATATGCGAGATGTGATTACTCACCGCAAACGCGCTTCTTTTGAGGAAGCTCATGGCAAAAATACTTTTTCTATGGGAGAGGAAGACTCTACAGGTGCAGTAGAAATTCTGGTAGAAGGCGACTCTATGGGGTCAAATTACAAGGTACGAGGTAAAGAAATATCTCAAGTAAGCCGAGTAATGGGACCTATGGCTTTTGTGATTAATACTAATGATAGTTTAGACACAGGAGAAGGTTATATTTCTACTGGCTATAACGCTATATTCCGCGATTCTAAGACTAACGATCTTAAAGGAAAACGGGAGTTTAAAGAAACCTATGAAAAATTTGGTAATTACTATCTCCCTACTCATCAAGTAATTGAGTCTATTGGCAAAGAAGGAGAAAAAACCACTACTGAATTTACTTTCTCTCAAATACAACTTTTAGAATCAGCAGTAGCTGTTTAAAACTACAGCAATTCTCCCTCTTCATCAGCTACAGTATCCGCGCAAGGCTTGCGCGGATACAATCAATATCTGCAATTCATGAATTGTCCGTACAGTTGGAGCGTTGTTAGTTTTCCTGAATTTTTGGGTGTATCTTACAAGAGGCGAGAAAGGCTATAAATCAGTTATCAATTATCTGTTTACTGAACAGTGTTTCAACAAATTTAGGTTATGACATAGTCTTGTAGGGGTAATTCATGAATTACCCCTACTAAGGTTAAATATGATGTCCTAATCGAAAGTATTAAAAGATGATATTAAGCCAAGTATTATGATTAAATTAGTAAGAATCTATTGTTCTATTAACTCCTTACATATTTTTTCGCTGTTGCGATAAGACCTAAAAACATCATAGATAATAAGCCCCAATTATTATTAGGTTCGGGGACATTTTCTGATTCTTGTTGCTGTAAAACTTCTAAAGCTTCTTCCGCTATTAGTTGATGTACCGCAGCAGTAGGATGGATATTGTCCCAAAACAAGAACTCGTCTGGATTACTACAAATACCATCAAACATAAATCCTGGCTGAAAGTTAGTTAAACAAGAATTGTCTAGATCGCTAATCCCAAAACTACTGGGATTGCTAATGATGTCTGATAGCAAAGCATTAGCATCTAATAAACTAATGTTAGTTTCAGACAGCGAATCATCAAGCTCTGTTAGTTTTACTTCTAAAAGATTATTGTGAGCCGTCGTTAAATTACTAAGTTGAGTGGAAATATTGATATTGGGGTTGAATTCATCAAGAAAATCAGCAAAAGGAGTTATCCCTAAATCGGGAAGATTAGGGACTAAAAAGTTTCTTGCTCCCAAATCATACAGAGATTGTACTGCATCTGATAAATTGGATGTTACTTGATCTGGTAGTTGTTCAATAGAAACAGTCAAGCTATCAGGATTAAAAAAGACTTCATTATAGTCATTAGCTCCTGCCCATAAGACGTACAATCCATTAGGATCGGCTGGTTGAATATTGGTTAAATTGGCAAAAGAAGCGATTTGTCCTTCTAATCCAAATAAAGGACTTCCTCCCACATTATTCGCTCCTGTAGTTGCACCACCAACTGCAAAATTAACTCCTTCTGTAGGAATTGTAGTTGCTAATTGAGTGACTAAAATGGGATTGAGGTCTAATTCTTCTGCGAGTACATCTGATACAATTTTTCCATTAGAAAAACGCCCCTCAAAATAAGGAGGACTGGGAGGAAAAGAGGTAGCGTTAAATAAGTTACCTTGGTCGAGCAGACTATCTCCGAAAAAGTTAATTTCGGTAAAAGTAGCTGCTGTTGCTGGTAATTGTAAGCCAATAACCAAGCTAGTAATGCCAGAAATAATGGTTAAATTTTTCACAAGAAATCCTAAGTTATTGTGATTAAGTTTTGCTTCAACTTAATTACGATAACGTAAATCCTTGACTGTTCTTTCTGCCCTTACATAACAATTAAGGATAAGTAGAGGTCATACACAAGCGTATTCACCACAAATCCTCCCTCCTAATTCCTTAGAAGATGACAGCTATGGGGGAACGCTCTTACTTTCTGATGTTGCTCTTAAAGACATCTTAAATGCTCTGTTGGTGTACGGAATAAATGCGGTTTGGCGAGGGTTGTGCATTACTCCTTGATGGTGAATAAGAAGCAACCATTAGTAATGGAAGCGTTATTGTTAAGACAGCAACCACTGTTCCTAATATCCCAGCCCACCTATGATGGGGGGTGTCGGCATCTCTACCAGAAGGCTGGCTTAATTCCATGTTTTGTTTGTGAAATTTGAACTCTGTAAGAAAAAGTAAGAAGAACAAATTATCCTAATTACTTCTTTAATATAATATTAGCGGTATTTTTCGATAAAAGTGGTATCTTATAAGACCAAGAATGTTAAATATTTGTTAAAAGTCATTGAGGTTAAAAGCTAGTGCAAGTACAGAATAACAATAGTTTCAACCACATTTCTGTACTGAGTAATGAATTAATTACGGGATTAAATATATCTTCTCCTGGTCATTATTTAGACGCAACTCTTGGTAGAGGGGGACATAGTGAGTTGATTTTGGCCGCTGGAGAAGATATCAAGGTGACAGGAATCGATCTGGATCAAGAAGCGATCGCAGCAGTTAAAATTAGATTAGCTCAATATTTTCCTGAGAAGCTTACTTTATGGCATGGTAATTTTGCTGATTATCAGCCCCAAGGACAATTATTTGAGGGTATTATTGCTGATTTGGGGGTTAGTTCTCCCCAGTTTGATGTAGCAGAACGAGGCTTTAGTTTTCGCGCCACAGCACCCCTGGATATGCGAATGGATCGAACTCAATCTTTGACCGCAGCAGATATCATTAACTACGAAAAAGAAGTATCTTTAGCAGATATATTTTATAAATATGGGGAAGAAAGGTTTTCTCGTCGTATTGCTCGCAACATTGTCCAAAAACGCCCCTTTTATACTACTACTGAATTAGCAAATGCGATCGCCAGTTCGGTTCCAAGCAAATATCGTTACGGTAAAATTCATCCAGCAACAAGAGTATTTCAAGCATTAAGAATTGTAGTTAACCAAGAGTTAGAATCTTTGGAAACTTTCCTCGAAAAAGCTCCCCATTGGCTAACTTCAGGCGGAATTATTGGAATTATCAGCTTTCATAGCCTAGAAGACAGAATAGTTAAACATGGATTTCGGAATCATGATTTATTAGAAGTTATAACTAAAAAACCCATAATTCCCCAAATAGAGGAACAAAAAGCCAATCCTCGCTGTCGTTCTGCTAAATTGCGGTTGGCTCAGAAAAAGAGCTAAATAGGTCTATAATTGTAAGTTATATTTGGTCAAAAACAATATAAAATTGATATCTTAGCTAATAATTAACAATAGTTAAATTCTCCCGTGAAGCCAGACAGCAATAAGAATCTGAGATTAAATCTTTTTACTATTATTTTGTTAAACCTCATAGTAAATATTGTTGATTTCAGTTTGTCTATTAATCTATTAGCCACAGCACAAAGCAACACAACTAATGCTTTAGAGATTCCTGCTCATGATCCTTTACTACCTCCTCCTAATATTGAACGGGATTTATCTCCTTTAGAAATTAGAAGAATTAGGCGAGAAATAACTAACATCAATCAACAAGCAACTACAGAATTAGGCAACGGTAATCCAGAAATTGCTTTCCAACTTTGGTTTAGAGAACTAAGATTACAAAGAGCTTTGGGAATAAAAGAAGAAATCACGGCTTTAGGTAGAATTGGTGGCATTGCTTGGCAACAAAATCGAGGAGTAGAATTAAGAACCATTGCTGAAAGATTAATAGTTATCGAACAAGAAGCACAGACAGAAAACAATTTTAATAGTGAATTTTTATCTACTATAGGGTTAGCTTATCAACAGGTTAAATATCTTGATCGCGCTATAAATATCTATAAAATAATCTTAAAAGAAATTCGTCAACAGGAGGATGTAGTAGCGGAGCAAAAAAATTTAGAAGTACTGGGAAAATTATATTTAGCTCAATTTGATTATTTACCAGCAGCTTCAATTTATGAAGAGCTAGTTAGTTTAGTAGAAAATAATTTAACTAAAGAAGAAAATAAACAGAGCCTAGAGACCTATCTTGTAGAATTAGTAGAAATTTATCATCATCTCAAGCAACCAGAAGCAGCAATCAAGATCAAAAAACAACTTATAGACCAATATATTACGGAAGGGAAAATCACTTCCATAGCTACATTAAAAATTTCTCTAGGTAATGATTACCAAAATTTAGAGCAACCACAATTAGCGAGTCAATCTTATCAAGAGGCTTATACTCTAGCTAGCTCTCTACAACAAGTAGCTTTAGCAACAGATGCTTTAAATCAATTAGCCATACTTTATCAACAAGAAAATCAACTGGAATTGGCGATCGCAACTTATCAGCAATTAATAGATACCTCAGAAAAAGCTAACAATTTTTATGGCTTAATGAATGCCTACGACAGTTTAGGCAATATCTATCTGGAAATCAAGGATTATTCTCAAGCACTAGCTTCTTTTGAAGCAGGATTAGCCATAGCAAAATCTATTAATTACCGCGTTGATTATTTTACTGACAAGATTCAGCAATTCAACTAAAAGTAGCTAATTTTAAAGCAGTAGAGCTACAGTAATAACTGTCTTGTTACTGTAGCTCTACTGTCACTTCCTAGGTTATTATTGCATCTCAAGAATCAAATATTGAACCTAATATATAATTCCTCCCACTGACGTTAAGAAACCCTGGTTAAAAGAGGAGAGCTAATGGCTGATAGCTAAGGGCTTTTTGGTTAATCAAAAAAAGTAAAAAACTAGATATGAGCTAACTTTTAACTTTTGCTTGTTCTAATATAAAAAACCACACACACAGATTTATGTCCATTACTCTCCGCCAGACTAAAAGAACATTATTAGTGCTAATTTTGATTTATCTGATTTATCTAATTAAATGCGCTCTAGGAATAAACATCTCAAATAGATATGCTGTGCCTGGATTTGTCAAATATCCCCTGATTGTGGCTGATTGTGTAGTTGATCTCAAAATTAATTTTTGTCAAAGAGCTTTGAGATAATTTTGTAGTTTTTCATATTAGTTAACAGTTTTTAACATTGAGTCTTGAACATCGATCTAAGATTTAGTTAGCTCCAAATTTTTCTGATATCTTGTTAATCAACCAACTAGCAATTGCACCCAGAAACAGAATTCCAATAGCAGGATTAAACAAAGGTTGCCACAATTTATACCAGAGATCAAAACCTAGAGGAATATTTAAGTATTTTCCGATTACAGCGATCGCAAACCAAATAAAACCAAACAAAACCAGAAAAACGTCTGCTACTAAAAAACGATTCAGCCACGTTAACAATTGTTGTTTCATGATAACTTTATTAAAAAAAACTGGAGCTTTATGTTAAAAATACCAACATTTTGTCAAAATACCATATTATATATAGATAGTAGTAGTTAATAAGTTTTTTTTGATTACTGCCTTTTAAATTAGATAAAGAACTGAATTGATTAAGTGATCATCCTGATAAGTGGTCACTTTTTTGTAATTAATTTCTCAAACTCTCATCAGCATAGGGGGGAAAAATTGTAATTGTTCCCGTGAGTAATAATTGATGAGCTTGTAACTTCAATTCGGAAATAGTTACATCACTTCCTAAATCTATAGCTAATTCACAGATGCTATCTGTTGGTAATTCTGGCAAGCCTAAAATAGTAATCGGAGATAACAGCAAGGTTTGAGGATTAGACAAATTCAAACCACTAATTACACCTACTAAGGATTGATTATCCTCTATATTGCCTATTAGCTTCAGAGTTTCTGTATCTAGGGAAAATTTTTGCCATGTTATAGAAGGCTTTTGGCAATCTTCAGCAATAGTGCGATCGGCTTGTCGGAGTAAATTATACCAAAAATCTGTCAGACCATTTAATAATAGAGGAGAAGCTAAAGAAGCTTGTAAATCAGATTCTTTAAGTAATACTTTTGTTGTTACTGAAATTGGCTCTAAAAGTTTAAAAGGTTGCGCTTTAAGGATTTCAGTCAGATTAAACCGAATGTTTACCCCCGTCATTTCAACTTGACTCAAAGATATTCCTTGATAGGTAGCAGCATTAGCAGCAATGACAATCTCAGGTATATAACCAGTCATAATTTGCTGATTTTTACCATTTATTTTGACTTTAAGTCGATCTATTCCTGTAAGTTGCGATCGCAACCAGAGTTTAACCCCACCAGCAAGTAATCTACCAATAATCATCTTTCCCTCGGTAATTTTAAGATTTCATCACAAATTGTCCCCTAATAATTGATACTTTCTTCATCTTTCTGGGAAATATACCCATAGATTTCCTTAAGTTGAGAAACAAGAAGTCTTATTGTCATACTGATATTGATAAAGTCGAAACAAATTTTAAAAGGACTGGTGTTAAGTTTACGAAGTCCAAGCAGGCTCCGCCGTTGCACGGCGGAGTACCTGGGACTGTTTTGAGACAGAAAGCTATAAGCCTTCATGTTAGCAAGCTAGAGAGACTCCATCAACAAGATGGAACTAGCTACGCAATCTAACTATTCATATAAAGTTTTGTTAAATAAAGTAAACTAAAAAACAACAGATGACAGAAAGAATACAAAAAATTTTGTCTCAATGGGGAATTGCGTCACGGCGCAAAGGAGAACAGATGATTTTGGAGGGGAGAGTCAAGCTAAACAATCGGATAGCAACTTTAGGAGAAAAAGTCGATCTTCAAACAGATATATTAGAGGTAGATGGTAAGATAGTTCAATTGAACCACCGCCCTCAGAACATTTACTTACTACTCAACAAACCTGTAGGAGTAGTTTCAACTTGTTACGATCCACAAAGCAGACCAACCGTAATTGATTTACTCCCTGCTAAACTAAAAAAAGGTCAGGGAATTCATCCTGTAGGAAGACTCGATTTTAATTCCACTGGCGCACTACTCCTCACTAATGATGGGAGCTTAACTCTCAAGTTAACTCACCCTCGCTATCATTTACCCAAAACTTATCTGGTTTGGCTGAATGGTTGTCCGACAACTCAAGATTTACAACACTGGCGCACAGGGGTTATTTTGTCTGCTCAAAAAACCTTACCCGCTCAGGTAACTGTAGTTAAAAAAGAGCTAGATCGAACTTTACTCAAGATTGTTCTAACTGAAGGCAAAAACCGCCAAATACGACGGGTTGCAGCGCAGTTAGGGTTCAAAGTTCTGAGTTTGCATCGTACTGCTATTGGTTCTATCGCTCTCAAGAGTTCGGAACATGGCAATTTACCACCAGGGAAATACCGCCATCTCACCAAAACAGAAGTTACTTTTTTACAAAAAAAATCACCATCTATTAGTTTAGCTGCACCGAGTAGGAGCGCAGTTTATGACAAAACTTAATTCTCAAAATCATTTAGAACAACAACAAAAGTTAGAGGAAATAGGTGCTAATCTGTATCGCATTCGTAAAGAACAAGGTATCTCGTTAGAGGCGATGGCTAATCAAACCATGATTGCCAAACGAGTATTAGTAGCTATCGAACAAGGTGCAATAGATCGATTACCAGAACCTTTTTACACTCAAGCTTTAATAAAAAAATACGCTCAAGCCCTAGGAGTAAAGCCTATACCAGACTATACAGCTACTGCTAAACCATTACTATTACCTCCAGCAAAGCAGAAGAAGCAATCTTGGCTGAGTCGAAGGAGGGAGCGATCGCCATTAGGGTTCAATCAGTTTCAATTAAGTTCTGTGCATCTATATCTACTATATCTGGTTGTTATAGCAATCTCTGTGAAGTTAGTTAGCTTCAAAATAACCAATAATACTGTAGCAGTCAGGGATGAAACTTTAGTAGAATCTGACTCAGAAAATAATAAATCACAGTTAATACAAGATTCCCCGTCTCAATTGATTTCCCAATCTAATAGTTCTAATCTCAATGAAGTAGTAGTAAATGTAAGTTTAAAAGATCGCTGCTGGATGAAAGTCATAGTAGATGGTAACGTTACCTTTGAAGGAACTCTTGCTGCGGGAACTCATCGTACTTGGAAAGGAACACAAGAGGTAACTATCATAGCAGGTAATGCTGGTGGGGTAATCGTAACCTACAATAATGGGCAAGAAAAATTACTAGGTAAACCTGGTCAAGTTCAAGAAGTTACCTATACAGTTAATTAGATGGTAGAAATCAACAATATAAATTCTGGTTGGCAATGGCAACAGTGGCAAGGATTACCTTATCTAACTTGTGATTTACTAGCACCTTGGCAACATGGATTTTTTACTCAACAGTGTTACCCCCATACCCCCGAACAGTTAGTAACAGCTTTGGATACAGAAGCTACAGTCTATAGAGCCAAACAAGTGCATGGCAATATAGTTTTAACTCCAGAAGAAATTAGCAGCACCATAGATCAAAGCAGCAGTTTTCCTGAAGCAGATGGGATTCTAGTCAAGGGAAACAAACAATCTCCTTGGGTAGCTAGTGCAGATTGCAACCCTGTTTTGATTGCAGACATGAAAACGGGTAAAGTAGCAGCAGTTCATGCTGGTTGGCGTGGTACAGCTAAAAAAATTGTTCAAAGAGCGATCGCTCTACTCCAAAACCATGGTAGCACTATCTCAGATTTACGCATTGCTATGGGTCCTGCTATTTCAGGGGAAGTATATCAAGTTTCTGAAACAGTAGCAGTAGAAGTCGGGAAAAGTATCGTCTCGTCTACAGAGTCAGATATTCTACAAGCCCTATTTCAATTACCCGATTCTCCTATACTAGAAGATTCCCACCCAGGAAGAGTCAGGTTAGATGTCAGGCGAGTTAATGGGATCCAAATGCAACAGCTAGGTATAAAAGAATCACAAATTTCCATTGCTCCCTATTGTACCTATCAACAGCCAGATTATTTTTTCTCCTATCGTCGTACCAAAGAGAAAAAGGTACAGTGGTCAGGAATTGTCAGCCGTTAAATACTGTTTATTTAATCCCTCTTAACGGGGGGATAACATAAATAATAAATTACAATGCAACTCGGTATAGGTTGGGCTAATTAATAACAAGAGCCAAAATAATTGTCAAAAGTTCTTAGGAGATTGATAATAAATCGTCTTCCAAACTCAGACTAATATCACCACAAAATGCGCCTAGACTCTTATTAAAACAAATTTCTCCTTCTCTAACGCGCCCCAATTCTTCCAGTACACATCCTTTTTCACACCATGCCTCATAGTAACTCTCTTTCATAGCAATAGCGCGATCAAAGCAATCTAAAGCAGCTTCTAATTTTCCTAACTTAGCTAGTAATTTACCTCGATTAAACCAAACAAAACGGTTATCTTTTACAGTATCCATAATTAATCAATGATGTTGGTTTGCAAGATTGTTATATAAAATATTGCCTTAAGCTTTAATCTGGCAAAGAAGAGATACAAGACTTTATATAAACTCAAAGATTAGCTGCAAAATTACTATATAAATTCATTATGTTAACTTGTTACATTATATAGTATTTAATATGAAATTTGGGGTTCACAAACGTAACATAAAAGCTTAAGTTTAGCGAATCGAAGTTTTTGATATTATTTAAGTAGCTAGAAAGACTTAAATAAAAATTATCATAGTCAAGAATTTTTCCTACACCCTACAGATATTCCCCCTAAAAAACCGAGAGAAAACCTGTCAAAATCAACCTCTGGTAAAGCACTGGTAATAAGGCTCCACAGTTCTTGATAAATTTGAGTAATTCTGATTAATCAAGGAGTAGAGTTGGGGTTTGGAACAGTAAGTTGGTTGCAAATGTCAAAAAAGCATTAAACCTATACGATATTTAGATTATTTAAGGATAATGGTAAACTTTGCTACAAAATACCATAAATAGATATTTTATAAATCTTGCTAACGTCTTGACATCCAGATAAGACAAGACATCTAACACCAATGCCAATGCAATTCAAAAACATTCAATGAAAACTGTCTTTTAAACTTTAAATCCAACTAAGACTGTTAGTTTCAACCAAAATCCATAAATTAATTAAAAAGGGGAATTAATCCGAATGTCCTTACAGGTAGAACTCCTAGAACAGAGTTTTGAAGCAATTAAGCCCAGTGCAAATGATTTTGTCAATAGCTTCTATAACAATCTATTTACAGCTAATCCTGAAGCCAAACCTTTATTTGCAACTACTAACATGACAGAGCAGAAGAAAAAATTACTAGGCTCTTTAGTGCTGGTAGTAGAAAACTTACGGAAGCCCGAAGTATTAGATGATACCCTCAGAGGCTTAGGGGCGCGTCATATTAAATATGGTGCATTACCTGAACATTATCCCTTAGTAGGAAATGCTTTACTAACTACTTTCGAGCAGTATCTAAAAGATAAATGGACACCAGATGTGAAACAAGCTTGGATTGATGCTTATGCAACAATTAGCCAGATGATGCTTGATGGTGCTGACTATTCCCAAAATGATATTGCTCTAAAATCGCCATCCGCTAATGTTAATACATCTTCCTCATATGTATCTGAATTTGTATCTGAACCACCATCCCTTGAAAAATCTAATTCTCAAGCCTCTATGACTGCGGAAATAGTAATGATACCCGATACAGATAAAGCAATATTATATGCTATGGGTGGTGGCGGAATTATGGGGATAATCGCAGCGATTTTAGCTTTGCTGTTATAGAGATAAGTACTGGCAAATAACTTAGGGAGAATTTTTCAACCATTGGCGTTTTTCAACTCAAAGTTCGCCATTATAGGGGTGATGCTAATGCTCTTGTTGATACTGAGTTCTGCTTTCGCCCTTGATCGCCGTAGTGTGTTTTTACCAGGGGAAACTTCTAATGGTCATGTTTTATTTGAAGTTTCTTGCAGTTCTTGTCACGAAGGCTTTAAGCCTGTAAGTAATGAGACTTGTAATCGCTGTCACGAAGCAGAATTAGCAAAAGATGTACACGGTGCGAAAAAGTTTCGCGATCCTCGCTGGGCTGAATTACGGGAAAACATTGATGTCCTAAGTTGTACCGCTTGTCATGAAGAACATACCCATATGTTTGGTCGAGGGGTACATCTTAAGCCAGACTTGTGTATGGCTTGTCATCAAGGAATTATTAAAGGGGAATTAGCCAGTCATAATGGCTTTAGTCCCAATGGCTGTTGGACGGCTGGCTGTCATAATTTTCACGATCATCGTTCTATTTCCACTGGCTTTTTACGGCAAAATCTCGACCAGCCTTGGATGTTACCCGAACCAGAATTACCCAATATAGTCGTGAAAACCAAATTAGATACTGCCCCCAAGCCAGATTTGGGTAAGGAATTTATAGGAGGAAAGTCATGATGAGAAGGAAGAAAGACAGCGTAACCGTAATGGTTTTGTGTTTGCTATTCCTCTTTTCTTGGGTTTTTCCTGGTACATCTTTTGCAAGTAACATCTCCGAGAGTCAACTACAAGAAATCCAACAGCAGTGGCAAAGTAGTATTCATGCTTTAAACGAAGTCAATTGTTCTAGTTGTCATATTGATGAAAAAAGCAAAGCTTTTAGAGCCAAACCCACCGAAGTAAGTTGTAAAAGCTGTCATGAATATAGTACAGACACTTTCCTTTTAGGAAAACATGGTATTCGCACCCTCGAAGGCTTGTCACCTCTAAGTCCCACAATGGCTCATTTGCCAATGAAAAAATCAGCACTGGACAAGCAAATGAACTGTAACAGTTGTCATAACGTACATACGGTCAATACCTATCAAGCATCAGTAGATTCTTGCTTGTCTTGTCACAATGACACCCATTCTCTCAACTATAAAAACTCTCCTCACGCCCAAATTGTTGCAGATATTGGGGTCTTACCACGTCCTGACTCCAAGTCTGTAACTTGTGCAACCTGTCACTTACCCAGGGAAGTATCTGGAGATGGGGTTTTAGTAAATCATAACAACACTTATACACTCAAACCACGCGATCGCATGGTCAAAGAGGTTTGCATGAACTGTCACGGCTTAGAACACGCCTACAATAGCATTTTCGACGATGAATTAGTCGAAGCTAACTTTGCTCATCCTCCGAGTCTAGAATTGCCAACCTTTAAATTAGTGCGGGATTTAGAAAAGAAAAGGTCAAGCCAACAGACTCAGTAAATAACTAAACTCAACAAAATCATATTCGCAATGGACAAACTAATCAGTAAAATTAAAACTAAAGCCATAGGCTTAATAGCTCTAGCTACAACTATTTGCTTTACTGCGATCGCTTGTAGTGGTACTGTTAATTCAACCCAAGCTACCCCTGGTATTCCTCCCGAAGTGGTAGTAGATTATATTCATACTGTACTGCTTGCAGATAGAACTGCTTACACCAAGCACGTAGTTAACAGACTCAAAACCCTAGAAGGGAAAACCAAGGCAAAAGGCGTTGTTCCTGCTGAAGCTACTGAAGGCTGGGAAGAAACTGGCGGTATTCCCCTACCTGCTCAAATGTTCCGCTTGGGTTCAGAAATTGCTGCTGAAACATCCGAAGAAAAAGGTATTGGTTTTACCTATAACCTAATTTCCACCTGGAATCTCAATGATAACCATGCACCCAAGTCGGATTTTGAAAAGAGAGCCATGGAAGAAGTAAATAAAACAGGCGAACCATACAAAGAATATCAAGAAATTGGCGGTCAAAAATACTTCTCCGCTCTTTATCCTGACAAAGCGGTAGCAGAAGCTTGTGTTACCTGTCACAACACTCATCCTATTCACCTCGAACTTTATCCAGATAAAAAATTCAAGTTAGATGATGTGATGGGAGGTGTCATTATTAACCTACCTATTAATAAAAGTTAATTGACTACTAATTACTAACCAAGCTCTCGGATAATTCATCAATTGCGGATACCCTCCCACTTACCACGAACCACTAAGCACTAACCACTAACAGCTTTTAAAAAAGCTATGAAACCCAAGTTTTCCACTTTAATTATCCTGACATTATTATCCGCAGCAATTCTTACTCCTTTTGCTTTCAGTTCGATATATATTCCGATTTTAAGAGAGAAAGCTTTTAGCACTCTGCTATTTCTAGAAGACAATCTTTATAAACAAATCACTGGTTATATTGCTCTGGCTTTTGTCATCCTAGAAATGGTGTTGACTGCTCGTAAAAGAGGGCGAGGCTGGATAGTCAAAATAACAATTCCAGGTTCAATGCAGTTGTGGCGCAGGCTACATATTTTTCTGGGTGTTAGCTTGTTAAGTATAGTTTTAATTCATACTATTGGCGCAACTGGATTAAATTTTAATGCTATTTTTTTATGGATATTTTTTGCAGTTAACCTTTCTGCATTGATTGGTGTAGTAGCAGAAGCAGGAGTTCTAGAATCACCTCAAAAAAGATTTTTGACTTGGATTTATACCCAAAATCCTGACGGAAAAACTATAGCAGGAATATCCAAAGGTAATATGGTAAAAGGTATGCGTGCTTTTTGGTTAAATACTCATATTATTTTAGTGAGCATATTTTTTATCATGTTAGCCTTTCATATATTTCTAGCTTATTTTTATCAGTAAAAATGACTTTATTTACGAGAGAGGCTGTTCTACAAAAAATCCAAGCAGGATATAATTTTAAAGAGGCAGAACTAAGCAGACTCAACTTAGAAAATGCCAATATAGATGAAGCTGTATTTATTGAATGTTATATGCGAGGAGCTAAGTTAGTAGAAGCTTCTTGTCATAAAACTAATTTTACAAGGACTAATTTAATGTTTGCTGATTTAAGTTATGCTAACCTATCTCAAGCTAATCTTGAAAGAACTGAACTAAATAGTGCTACTTTAAATAAAGCTATTCTGGATGATGCCAATTGCTACAAGATTAAATTATTTAATTCTAGGTTAGATGGGGTTAGAGCAATTAATACTAATTTATCCCTAGCAGATTTACGAGAAGCTTCAGGAGCAAACATTAATTTTAGTGGAGCTAATCTCAGCAAAGCTTTATTAGTAAAAACCAAGTTTACTCAAATCAATTTTGAAAGAGCCACAGTTACAAATGTTAGCTTACAAAGTGCAAATATCAATGATTCTAGATGGCACAAAGCTAATTTACAAAATACGAATCTGACACAAGCCAATATTAGTAACGCTGATTTTATAGATGCTAGTTTAGTAAACTCTAAATTTATTCAAGCTCAATTAGATACAGTTAACTTTACCCAAGCAGAATTACTAGAAGCAGATTTTCGTAAGGCTCAACTAAACCAAATTAATTTCAGTCATAGCTCCCTATTATCAGCAAATCTAGAAGGAGCAAAACTCAGTCATATCAATCTGACAAATGCTAATTTACAAGATAGCAATTTTGAAAAGACTGTTTGCCAAAATGTGATATTTGACAATTGTAATGTGGATGGGGCGGTTTTCACTGATAGCCATGGTTTAACCGATGAACAAAAGCAATGGCTGAAAAAACATGGTGCTTTGAATGTTACTTAAATTATTCACACTTGATTGAATATTGCTTCAGAAAAAGAGCTTTCTTTACAAGGGAGTTAATTTGACAATGGTCGCGTTGGATAAAGTTGGTATTATTCGGTGCCATTGCTACTTTATACTTTGCTTATGCAAAATATAGCCAAAATTCAGAAGCAATTACAGGGGAATACTTTTTAGTTGCTGCTACGATTGGAATTTATATTGCTGCTGTTGCTGGACAAATACTTGCTACAGAAATAGAACAGCTATCAAAGATTGTTCTAAATGCTGCAAACGATTCAAAAACACTTAAGTCTATAGTTGAACCAGAAGAGTGAAAAAATTTCACCTACTAACTCCGCGCTTCACGTTAGACAAGAAAAATATGTCAAACTAGGAATGTGGGAGTCAAGAGTAATTCAAATTATTACTATCTCACATCTTGCAAACTAGAGTCTATAGGTTTGCTACTACCATGGTATAAAGTCGTTACTTATTTTCAAGGATAGAGAAAGGTCATGGGATTATTTGATCGTCTTAGCAGAGTTGTTCGAGCTAACATGAATGACTTAGTGAGCAAAGCAGAAGACCCAGAAAAAGTACTAGAACAAGCTGTAGTCGATATGCAAGAAGACTTGGTACAGTTGCGCCAAGCTGTAGCAAGAGCGATCGCCAGCCAAAAAAGAACCGAACAACAATATAATAAAAATCAACAAGAAGCTAATACTTGGCAACAAAGAGCGCAATTGGCTTTGTCAAAAGGAGACGAAAGTTTAGCCCGTGAAGCCTTAATGCGGAAAAAGTCTTTTAGTGATACCGCAGGTACTCTCAAAGTACAGTTAGATCAACAAACTGCTAACGTCGATACCCTGAAGCGAAATTTGATTGCTTTAGAAAGCAAAATCTCGGAAGCCAAAACCAAGAAAGATATGCTCAAAGCCAGAGCTAATGCTGCTAAAGCTCAAAAACAACTCCAAGAAAGTATTGGCAGTATCGACACCAGTAGTGCTATGAGTGCTTTTGAGAGAATGGAAGATAAGGTGATGCAACTAGAAGCACAATCTCAATCTGTAGCAGAATTGGAAGGTGTCGGTCTAGAACAGCAGTTTGCAGCCTTAGAATCAAGCAGTGGTATTGAAGACGAGCTAGCAGCAATGAAAGCAAGTTTATCTGGTTCTGCTCCTGATCAGCAATCCTTACCTGCTGCTGAAACTAATACAGCGAAAAGCGAAATTGATGATGAACTCGAACAGTTGCGCTCTCAATTGAAAAAAGATAACTAGCACTAAACTTTCAATAAGTAACTCAATCCGCTACTATGCAATCTGTTGTGAATAATTGGAGTGCTGTTAATGAGTAGTGTAATTGAAATTGCTGACTCTGAGTTTGAACAAGAAGTTGAGACAACGGATAAAGCAGTACTAGTGTATTTTTGGGCATCTTGGTGTGGCCCTTGTCGTCTGGTGTCTCCTTCCGTTAGTTGGGTAGCTGCTACTTACAGCGATCGCCTAAAAGTAATTAAACTAGAAGTAGATCCCAATCCCGAATCAGTAGCTAAATGTAAAGTTGAAGGAGTACCAGCTTTAAGACTTTTTAAAGATAAGCAAATTGTTGCTTCCCATGAAGGAGCAATTGGCAAACAACAGCTACAAACCATGTTAGACAGCAATTTGTAAAGTAAACAACTTTTTAAAATTACTTTTTTTTTATCTAAGCTTGATAATCAAGTTTAGATTTTTTTGTGTTTATTGTTAATATAGACTACCAATTTTATGAAACCTAGCTTTTATACCGTTTCTCAAAAGTCATAAGAGACGAAAGTAGAGGATAAGGCAAAAGGTATTCATGCAACAGGCAATAGATAAAACAAGGGTTTGGAAGCTTTTTCCTAATAACAAATAATTTTTCATGTATTTAGTTAGTTTCGAGAACTGGTATTAGTCCTCTTGAGAGGACTTAATAGTATCAGCCAAGAAATTTATTTCTTGGTGATGTATCGCGCTGATGCAAGATCTGAAAATAGTGATTATACCTCTTGCAAAAGTAAATTTTTAATCAATTTCTCCCTTGTCTCCCTTGTCGTCCTTGTCTTCCTAAACCGATTAATGAAGAATGGGTGCAAGAAGTCTATTAAATCTGTTTTACATTATTAAGTATTTTTACCAAAAAAACATAGAGACTTTATTGAATCTTTGCAGTGATCGCCAATAAATAATGCCATCATATACATGATAATACTTAGGAAATCTTAGTTTTTATTCGAGAAATTTAAGATTTAAACACCGCAAAACTCACTATTCAATAATTATTATTCTAAATATGAATTCAAACTCTTTTAAAGAAGTAGCAGCCAGTGCTGGTATTGATTGGTCAAGACAAAAAGGTAATGAAGCTTTTAGTGTTGCTTGGTTAGACTATAACAACGATGGTTTACAAGACCTTTGGATTAGTGGACATGGTTACAACGGAAAATCTCCCCAATATCCCGATGGAAAATATCCTTATTTGTATATAAATAATGGAGATGGAACTTTTACTAATCTGTTTGATTCAGACTGGCGACAAGGTGCGGGGGGGGATGTTCATGGTACAACTTGGATTGATTTTGATAACGATGGAGATCAAGATTTCTTAGCTGCTGGTGGAGGAAGACTAGGGGATGTTAGCGGTGTTGATTTATCTCTTTTAAGTAATAAGTTATTTGTTAATAATAACGGTAATTTAGAAAATGAAGCAGACGTTAGAGGCTTAGAAAATGCGATCGCCCGTAGTCGTTCTTCTGTCTGGTTTGATGGTAATAATGATGGTTTACTTGATGTGGTAATAGTAACCGCATTAAGAGAAGATAACCAAGGCTACACAGCATATTTTGAACAGCAATCTGATGGTACATTTATTGACCGCACCTTTGATGTAGGTTTAGATGTAAATGAGTCTTCTCGCTATGCACAGTTAGCAGACTTAACAGGAGATGGCAAACTAGATTTAGTAATTCAGGGTACTTATACTTGGCCCCTGGGAGTTTATGATTTTTCTTCTGGTAATACTTTTGTTGATGTTACCGATACTATCCCTCAAATCAGTAATTCACCGCCAACTGATCCTTCTTTTGATTTTGCCGATCATAGTTCAGCTAGAGATTCGATTCTTGCTGATTTCAACAACGATGGTTACAACGATATCTTTTTAACTCGCTCTCGCATTTTTACTCCCGAAGCCAGTGTTTTTCAAGGTAGTGATACCATTGTTTCCGCCGATTTAATTATGCAAACTGGGGGAGAAATTGGGGTCAGCTTCAAAACCCAGGGAGTATTTGCTTTTGACTTATTAAATTCCGAAGGGCTGATTGCTTCTGGATTTTTTAATTTCAATAGTCAAGGTGGGAGTTTGGGAAGTTTTGATGCTAATAATATCTTTATTGGTGCAAGTGGCAGAAATCCGACACAAGCGGAATTAGACGCTATTTTTAGTTCTGGTTATGACCCCAATTTAACTTCTGGTAGCGATGCTTGTCCTTTTTGTGGGGAAGATCATTCAGGACATAATCATAGTAGTGCTGCTTTCCAACTTGACCCCAATGATTCTACTGTTGTTGGTCTTAAAAATAACCGCTCTGCAAGGGGTATTTATATCGGATACAATCCCAATACCCAAACTTGGGAAGTGCGAGTTTCTTCAACTACTAGCGAAATTGTCCGCATTGCTGTCGAGTCAAATCAAGCCATTACTGATTTAACCGAAATCAATTTTACTTCTGCTGACCCTGATAGTTTGGCTCTGTCTGACCAATTTTTAGTTTATAATCCTAACTCTGGCACCTATGAAGACCGAACTATTCTGGCAGGACTTAGTGACCCTACTTTAGCTCAGTCTGCTGTAACAGGGGACTTTGACAACGATGGGGATTTAGATATCTATCTTGCTAATGCCTATCCTAGTTTTAATCAATCCAATATCCTCTACGAAAATGATGGTAATGGTAACTTTACTAAAGTAGAATTAGCTGGAGGAGCATCTAGCGGGGAAGTAGGTCCCCATCGTCTTGATTTTGAAGTAGGGCAAAGACTAGCCGTTGCAGATTATGATAATGATGGTTTCCTAGATATCTTTGCAGGTTCTACTACTGCTAGATCTCCCCGTAAAACCTATTTAGGCACTCCTTCCCAACTCTTCCAGAATCAAGAAGGAATCAACGGCAATACTAATAAGTGGATTGAAATAGATTTACAAGGTATTCAATCTAATCGTGATGCTATTGGTGCAAGAGTCCTCGTAACTACTCCCGATGGTGTAACTCAACTTCGAGAACAAAATGGGG
This sequence comes from Xenococcaceae cyanobacterium MO_167.B27, assembly GCA_030065935.1. Lineage (GTDB taxonomy): Bacteria > Cyanobacteriota > Cyanobacteriia > Cyanobacteriales > Xenococcaceae > JASJCP01. Next base: position 43,715 of record JASJCP010000029.1, on the reverse strand, counting down.
GTGTTCATGTCTTCGCTCAAAATACCTCTAGATTACACTTTGGTTTGGGTCAAAACACCACTATCAGTACACTTGAGGTACAATGGCCCTCTGGTGAAACTACAATTTTAAATAACGTTGGTGTCAATCAAATTCTCAATATTGCAGAAGCTTTCCCCAGTATTATCACTGGGAATGCCAATGCAAATCTACTGAATGGTACAGCAGATAAAGATAACATCATTGGCTTAGGAGGTAACGACACCCTAGACGGTAAGAACAACGATGATAGTTTAGAGGGCGGTATTGGGAATGATAGTTTAATCGGAGGCAATGGTAACGATACTCTAGTTGGTGGTACTGGACAAGATACTCTCAATGGAGGAGAGGGGAACGATCTTCTTGAGGGGAATGAACAATCAGATATCCTCAATGGAAATGATGGCTCTGATACTCTCATTGGTGGTGATAGTGATGATACTCTCAATGGTGGGAATCAAAACGATCGGCTAATTGGAGCAGCAGGTAACGACTTCTTTAATGGTGGTAGCGGTGATGACTGGATCGATGGTGCTACAGGTGCCGATACTATTTTTGGCGCAACTGGTAGTGATTCTATCTTTGGTGGAGATGATAATGACAGCATCTTTGGCGGAGATGATAATGACAGCATCTTTGGGAATAGTGGGAATGATACTCTCAGTGGCAATAAAGGAAAAGATTTGCTAGACGGAGGAGAAGGAAATGACCTGATCAATGCTAGTAACGGGAATGACACTCTCATAGGAGGAGAAGGAAATGATAATCTCTTTGGAGAAGGAGGAATAGATAGTTTAGATGGCGGAAATGGTAATGACACTCTCCGTGGTGGTAATGGAAACGATACTATAATTGGTGGTGCTGGATATGACCGTCTGGTAGAAATTAACAACTCTGATTTTCTACTTACTGATACCCAGTTAATCGCTAGAGGTACAGATACTATTAGTGAATTTGAGTTAGCTCGTTTAGTAGGTGGTGCAGGTAATAATCTATTAGATGCTTCTGCGGTTACTACTATGGATGTCATCTTAGAAGGTGCAACAGGAAATGACACCCTCATTGGTGGTGTTAATAACGATACCCTGAAAGGTTTAAATCAACCCGATCTTCTAGAAGGACAAAACGGTAACGATAACTTATTTGGTGGGGATGGTGATGATACCCTAGTAGGTGGTAAAGGAAATGATGCTTTATTTGGCGGTAATGGCAACGATCACTTGTGGGGTAATCAGGGAAATGATCCTCTAGAAGGTGGTCAAGGTGATGATACCCTAGTTGGGAATAGAGGCAATGATGTATTAATCGGTGATAGTAATTCAGACCGTTTAATTGGTGGTATTGGTTCAGACACTCTCACAGGAGGTAATGGGGATGACCGCTTTGTCTTCAATCAATTAGGTGAAGTAGGAGATCAAATTACTGATTTTGGAGCAGGTGATGATACTCTGGTTTTCTCTGCTTCTGGCTTTGGTGGGGGACTAGTTGCTAATAGTGTAATTGCTTCGGCACAATTTGTAGTTGGAACAGCAGCCTTAGATAACGGCGATCGCTTTATCTATGATAATACTACTGGTAACTTGTTCTTTGATGTAGATGGTACTGGTAACAATTCGGCTATAGCGATCGCTAATCTCAATGGCAGCCCCAATCTAACATCTGCTGATATCTTTATTAAAGCTTAAATCTAATTCATCTAGGGACAGAGACTAATTGTCCCTAGATGTTTGATTGAACAATAACTAATGTTGCTTTTGGTTTTTTAAGGATTGTAACTTTTGAATTAACACATCTATCTCAGCTTGTAGATGAAGATACTTTACTTGTTGATCTGCTTGATAGCACTGGGTTATCTTACTCAATTTAGATTCAAAATTTTCTACTCTGCTGAGAGATTTAACTGAGGATTTTTGACCAACAGTAGGCTGTACCCCATCTGTGCTGAGTAATTTGTTATTTTTGTTGGATGATAAAACAGTTGACATATAACTTGTTTTCCTTCACTTGTCACACCAGAGACAGATCTTATCCTAGTAGAAACCAATATACTGTAGCCATTATGTCGCTTTGTGGATTGTCAATGAGCTAGTGACATCTCCCGACACTCATTCTACGAATAGAGTAAGGGCTTCCAATCCTCGCAGATTGGCATTTCTAGATCGGCATCTGGGTTTAAAAACAAGTATTAAATTTTTTTGATCTTGAATATTAGGAGAACTTTTTTACAATAAGTCAACAGACCATAAATCAGGATTTATTAGTAAAGCATCCTGAAACTGTTATCCTCTTAGAGAGTCAAACAATTTTCTGCTGAAAAAACAACTACAACCTAGTATCTGCTAAATGAGGGACAATTGTGTTACTTTGCAAAGGCTTTGAGATTGAGATGTACACTGGCACACCCCAAGGCAATATCGTGGGTTTGTCAGACAAAATTGTCAAAAAATTAGATGGGTTTGTGCGTGAGCCTGATAGTCGCAATGTCGAATATACTACCGCGCCTTATACTAACTACGATCGCATTCTTTGTGCTTTACTAAAACCGCGACAAAAGCTGAGAAATTATGTTTCAAGCTTAGGTAACTACACCATAATTCCTGGGAGTACTCTATCCTTGGAAGGTAGCGATCGCTTTTATCGTTCTGACCCCAACAATCCCTATCATGCTTATATCGAAGACACCTATGGCACAGATGTAGTTACTGCTAGTGTCCATATCAACATCGGAATTAGTGACCCTGAAAAACTACTTCAAGCTTGTCGTCTAATTCGGATGGAAGCACCTTTATTCCTTGCTTTGAGTGCTTCTTCCCCGTTTCTTGATGGTAAAGCTACTGGGTTTCATTCTACTCGTTGGCAAATGTTTCCTAAAACCCCTTCTATTGTTCCCCTATTTACCAGTCATAATCATTTCATTCACTGGACACAAGAACAACTAGCAACAGGAACAATGAGAAATGTGCGTCATCTCTGGTCATCAGTAAGACCTAATGGAGATAATCGCCCCTATAACCTCAATCGTTTAGAACTTAGAATCTGTGACCTAATTATCGATCCTATTGCTTTATTGGCAATTACCGCCTTGCTAGAAGCCAGGATTTCTCAAATCTTAGCACGACCGACTCTTGACCCCTTACAACAAAGTCGCCTCAGTAGCAGTAATTTAAATGCAGAACTAATTGCGATCGCCGATAAAAATGAATTAGCAGTAGCCCGTAACAGTCTTGATGCAGAGTTACAACACTGGGAAGATGGACGTACAATTAAGGCTAGAGACTGGATTGAAGCAATGTATCAAGAAGTATTCCCCATTGCCAAACAGCAAGGATATAGTTGTTTCTTACTGCCACTGAAAAAAATTCTACGGGAAGGAAATCAAGCTCAACAATGGTTAGAGCTATATCAACAGGGACAACCTATACCTACTATCATTGAACAAGCAATTGCTAATGTTGCCCAACAAGAACAAGACTTAGAATCTAAACTCTGTCAACCCATTTTAGTGGCATAATACCTAAAACAGAATAATAACCACAAATATACTGATTACTGCCAAAATGCTGCGTGTAGTTTTAGTTTATCCTCAAATACCACCCAATACAGGAAATATCGCTCGTACCTGTGCAGCAACAGAAACAGAATTGCATTTAGTTGCACCTTTAGGTTTTGAAATCAGCGATCGCTATCTGAAAAGAGCAGGTCTTGACTATTGGCCCTACGTCAATTTGCACTACCATGAGAATTTAGCAGCATTTTGGCAAGAATATCAACAAAAATCAGGTAAGTTAATTGGCTTTACTGTTCGTGGTAATACTAACTATTTAGACTGTCCCTACGAAGATAATGACTGGTTGCTATTTGGAAGTGAAACCCAAGGATTACCACCAGAAGTTTTATCAACTTGCGACTATCGAGCTTACATTTCTATTACTCAGCCTAAAGTAAGGAGTCTTAACCTCTCTGTTAGTGTTGCTATTGGCTTATTTGAAGCTCGTCGTCAGTTAAAGTACGTCTAATTAATTATGAGGGATAAATTATGAGGGATGAGGAGTGAGGTAAGAGGTCAGGGGGACTAGGGAGACTGGGGGAGACCCAACTCGTCGCTTCGCGAGTGGGGCACCGAAGGAGACTTCATTACAAAGTCCATCTGTTTTGGCTTCAATACCTAGATTTATTAAGTCTCCTCTCGGGGGGAATTGGGGGATTGGGGACTGGGGAGAGGAGGTGGTTGATTGTTATTACTTCTTATTACTTATTACTTATTCCTCATCCTTCATCCTTTATCCTTCATCCTTCATCCTTCATCATTTTTTTTTAGATAAAACTAATATATCTTTGCTTTTTTGAATTATTAAAGTAGCAATAAAATAAAGTACAGCATGAACTAATAGTATTCCCCAGTTTAATAGTAAGTTTTCCCAGCTAGCAGTATAAACATCACTAGGTTGAAATATTTGAGATAACTCATTCATGTCTGGCATTTCTGGGGCTATAGAATTAACATCGACTAAAGCTCCATAGGCTGCTACTGACCAGCGACTTAAGGTCAACCAGGAAAGTTTACTAGACCAAGTTTCAGCCTCAAAAATAAATAATACTCCTGATAAAATAATCTGGGGAATCATAATCAAAGGTAGCAGACTATTGCCTTTATTAATATCTTTAACAGCAGCAGAAAGCATTAAACTTAAACTTGTACTAGCTATTAAAGTTAAAGCTGTAGTAATCGCAAATCCTCCATACCAATTAATTAAATCTGATTCAGGAGCTTCAAATACTAGAATAGCTAAAGTCATCAGTAGGGTTTGAGCGATCGCCATTCCCCCCCGAATAATTAATTTTGATCCAACATAGGGAATTAAACCTAAATTAAGTAATCTTTCTCGAAAATAAATAGCAGATTCTTTGACAATTTCTTGAATAGAATTAGAAAGTCCAATCCAGATGGCAATACAACTAAAAATAAATAGTAAACGTAGAGCCAAAGAAGCTTGAGTAATATCTGGGGAATTATTAATAAAACTTAGGGGTTGCTCTTCTCCTAAAGAGAAACTAGTTAGAAGAATCGTGATGGGACCAGATAATAAAGCCAATATTAAACTAGTACGATCGCCTATTACTAATTGCCAATAACGTTGGCACAATAACCATAGTTGTTTAATTGGGGAAATACCAGTTTTAATCGCCGTATCTGTAGTTTGTTGTTCTTGCTTTCCTGGGCTAAGAGTATTTTTAATATAAGCAGAATACTGAGGAGAACTAAGATATTTTCTGGACCATTCTTCTACTTTAGCTTTACCTTCATTGAGTTTGAGATAAATATCGGCAAAATATTTAAAATCTATTTTCGGCATTTGAAAAAAACTTAAAGCTCCTTTGGGAGGGCCAAAATAACAGAGATTCCCTCCCAAACCCAGAAAGGCAATGCGATCGCATACTTCGATATTTGCTGTAGCATGAGTTATCAATACAATAGTTCTACCCCGTTGAGCTTGTTCTTGCAACAACTCCATCATTTCCTTATCCAGACCAGGATCAAGCCCTGAAGTTGGTTCATCCAAAAAGAACAGTTTAGGGTCTGCCAATAACTCTACTCCAATACTGACTCTTTTTCTTTGTCCGCCACTAAGTTGACTAACTAAGGTATTAGCAACATGAGATAACTTAATTTGCTCTAGGGTATTGCTAACTACTTGCTCAATATCTGTATCAGGAGGAAGGCGCAACCGACAAGCATAGGTCAAAACTTCCTTGACAGTTAAGTTGTAATGAATAATATCCTCTTGAGGAACATAGCCAATTTGAGAACGATAGATCCCCCAATTTTGCGCCAGATTATCTCCATTCAAAAAAACTTCTCCAGAAGAAAGAGGTGCAATTCCTAATAAGGATTTCATTAAAGTTGATTTTCCTGCGCCACTACCCCCCACCAAAGCCACTAGCTGTCCTGGTTCGATCGCCAAAGACAGATTATTAAGAATTATTTTTTCTTGTTTATTTTTATCTTTAACTTTACGACACAGTTGATGAGCATCAAGACGAATATTATTAGTAGCGTTATTTAATTCTAGAGATTCTCCTGTATAAATAAGAATATAAGGGCCGATTTGAATGGTATCGTCTCGCTTGAGTAGAACTTTGTGCTCTAGCCTTGTGCCATTGACAAAAGTACCATTAGTGCTGTGGTCTTGCAGGATATGACCACCCTTCCCATCAAGATAGATAGTAGCGTGCAATCGTGATACTGTGGGTGCATCCAACTGCATTGAATAATAGTTATTGGGTTGAGGAGAGCGACCCAATTCTACACGACCTTCTAAGCCACTTAAATTCAGCTTGCGCCTACTAGGTACAGTGATCTGAGAACTACTCTTAGAGTTAATGTATCTCAGGATAATTTGATAACGAGGGTCTTGTCCGATGTAGAGTTGTACCCCATGTTTAAGGAGATATCCCTCCGAAAGAGTAATGCGAGTATTATCAATAAACATACCATTACCACTAGGATTTTCGCGATCGCCGTCATAAATCCGATAATCTGTACCTTCTCTTTGAATTACTGCTTGTTTACGAGATATGACGTTCCAATCTACAGGTACTAGAAGATCGGACCATTCTGCAAGTCTTCCCAAGTGGTGGGTATTTCTGGTCAACTCGAATCTTTGAATCTGTCCCTGATTATTTAATTCAATTAGGGGTTTCGTATTGACAACAGTTTGTTCAGCAAAACTATTAGTCATCAGTTTTTAACTTTAGTAAACTATTCTCGCAAGCTAAATTGCTTGCATTATGACAGGAAAGTCGGGAAAAGAGTGATTTTCCCGTAATTTTTTTGTAATTTTATGACATATAAATCTAAGTCCATTCCTATAGACTTATAGTGAGAGACATTATTATTTAAAAGTATGAATCAATAGTCAATCATAAGCTAAGGGTTGAACAACAATGTCCAAATTTACTATCGGAACAGAAGAAATCAGTTTTGGCACGATTATAGATAATCGTTATCAGATTCAGAAAATTTTGGGACAAGGGGGTTTAGGACGTACTTATCTAGCGTTTGATACCCATCGCTTTAACGAACCTTGCGTTCTCAAAGAATTTGCCCCATGGGGTTCTGGACAGTATGACCTAGAAAAATCTCGTGATTTGTTCAAAAGAGAAGCTAAAATCCTACATCGTATCAGCCATCCCCAAATTCCCAAATTTCTGGCTTGTTTTGAAGGTCAAGGACGATTATTCCTGGTACAAGAATTTGTCAACGGAAAAACTTACTCTCAATTACTACAAGAACGCCAAAAAAAACAACAAGCTTTTAGTGAGCAAGAAATAATTAAATGGTTGATGGATATTCTCCCCATCCTAGATTACATCCACGAAAAGGGTATCATTCATCGTGATATCTCTCCCGATAATATTATGCAGCCTGAAGGAGAAGAATTACCAGTACTAATTGATTTTGGAGTAGGAAAGCTCACTAATCCTAATATCTCCCAAGACTCCAAACTGGGAAGAGGACATCATTCTTATGTAGGAAAGATGTCTTTTGTGGGCAAAATTGGTTATGCTCCCAGAGAGCAAATTAGTATGGGAAGATGCTCCCCCAGTAGCGATCTTTACTCCTTGGGTGTCACCGCTTTAGTAATGTTAACAGGACAAGAACCCACTGCACTATTAGATCAGTACTCTTTAGAATGGCAATGGCAAAAATACGTTCGAGTAAGTCCTGGGTTTGCTGCTTTTATAGATAAAATGACCGAAGAGCGACCTCTGGAACGATATCAATCTGCTAAGGAAACTTTAAAAGATTTAGAAAGATATTTTGCTGATATAGATACTATCATTCAAAGAACGAACCCAGAGAAAACTACAAAATCCAAGTCTCAGCAAAAATTAGTAGCTGGTCACAATCAAATCTCGCCTTCAGCGAAGCAATACTTGGGCGCACAACCCAAGTCAAGTCATATTGAAGAGACAATGATTGTAAATCCCAGTGCTGCTAATTCTACTTCTGGGAAGAAAGATCGACAACAGCCCAATCTTTCATCTGATAACCAGCCAAAAAATGATGCTTTCTTCGATGATACGATGATTGTTAACCCAGTTTACAGCAATTCATCGGAAATTAAATCCCAAGGATTTAATCAAAAACCACAACCCAATAGTTTAGATTCTGATTTTATCAACCTTTGTCATCAAGAATTAGCTTATTTTATCGGACCTATGGCTAATTTAATTCTCGAAGAAGCTTTAGCGCAAAAAAATATTTCCTCTCCAGAAGCTCTCGTCAACGCTCTTGCTCAACAAATTCCTAATGCTGAATTGCAAATCAAATTTAAAAGACGTTTATTACGTTGAGTAATCCCCTGGCTTAAAGCACAGGGGATTGTAAATCGATAATGTAGTCCATTACCAGTCTTCACCTTGAGAAAATTCAATAGTATATTTTGCCGACCCTCTTGAGATATAGTCCGATAATCATGAGCGCACTATCCTAACGAATACCGTCCTGTTCTTTAAGTAAAGCGGTGGGCTTCCCAGATCGGCTACTTGCGTGTCCAAGATCATCTCAGTTAAGTTGGGAATTTAATTTAATTTAATATTCTCTTGAAATTGTCTCTTCTAGCATGACAAGTAGTGAGAAGAGCTTTTATAAGAAACACCATGAAATATACTTGCTCGGTTTGTGGCTACGAATACGACCCAGAAATAGGCGATCCAGATAACGGCATTGAGCCAGGAACAGCCTTTGAGGATTTACCAGAAGATTGGGTATGTCCTGTTTGCGGAGCGGAGCAATCGGATTTTGAACCAGCACAGTAAGGTTAACCTGGGAATTGTTTAGATAGCACTAGCTTAACCTCCACCATCCCTACTGCATACTGCTCACTGTTTGCAACTGAATTTCAGCTTGGCTGAAATCGCCAATATTAAATAGGGCAATTTTCCCAATAATCACGAGGGTGATTATTGGTGACTAATCTTCCACTGAGATAACAGGCGAAACGCCCAGATGCTCAATGTAGCTCCAATTAAAAGTCCGAGCCATGACCCCCAGAGCGGAACAGTGACAGCACCAATTTGAAATGACCAGTGAGTAAACAGTCTAACACAATGTAAGAGTGCAACTAAAGCAAAAATAGTTGCCGAAATTAAAACATAATTTTTTTCACTCATTTTTAAATCCTCCCTGTTGCATCGATTGAGGACATTTGATATTTATTCTGATAATACGATCTTGCATCAAACAAAAAAAAACTGCTGGCAAATTGCCATCTCTGTAACAAATAGTTATTTAAACCTTACTCATGTTTCCATGAACAGCTAACCAGATACAGGGAGGTTCAGAACTGGTGTATTCAACGCGATGCTTTTGATGGGCTGGTATAAATAGATAATCTCCTGCTGTGAGCTTAATTTGTGAGCCATCGGCATAAGATAAAATAGCCTCTCCCTGTAACAAAATTACCCACTCATCTTTAGCTTGGTCGTACCATTCCTCTGGTGGTGTAGTTTGACCAGTAGAGATAATTCTCTCAATTAAAATATTGTCAGTAGATACTATTGATTCAAATAGTTCTTTGTTCGGCAGAGATGAGGGTAAATCAAAAATGTTGGTCATTGAGAGTAAAGAGCGATCGCGCTCAACCGAGAAAACATTAATTTTCCTGTAGATTAATACTATTTCCGAACAACATGATGAAACATTTATTTATCCGCGCCTTCGGATTTATTAGAAGAAATTATTTCAACTAGATAATGAATGAAATAATTGGTAATGAATTCAGAACTCAGCCATGTTAGCGATCGCTAACTCCTCAAAGTCAATGACTAACAATTTTTACCAACAGAAAGAAAATTTCTTTAATCTTTGGGCTTCTTACTATGATTGCTGGTTCACCAGCGTCTTTTACCAAGCAATTCATCAAAGGCTACTAGAGTATGTGGAGTTAAAAGAAAATGCCTCGGTTCTTGATTTAGGATGCGGTACAGGTCGGCTAATGAATCGTCTTGCTGCCAAGTTTCCTACGGTGAAGGCAATTGGGTTAGACCTTTCTCCTAAAATGCTTGTGGAGGCAAGAGCGCGAAATCAATACCGAAAGAGATTAATTTTTGTCAGGGGCAAAGCAGAAGCTCTTTCTTTTGCTGATGAACAGTTTGATGCTGTTTTCTGTACCATGAGCTTTCTTCATTATCCTCATCCAAAGCAAGTTTTTGAGCAAGTCACCCGGGTTCTTACTCCAGGCGGATGCTTTTACTTAGTTGATGGCTACAGAGGAGAAAATAATTTTTCGAGTTTTATCCCCTGGATTGGTGAAATGAGATTGTACAGTCGGCAGCAACGAGAGAAATTAGGAACAGAAGCTGGTTTATCTGCGATCGCTCATCATTACCTACTTCCTGGCATTTTGCTAACTATTTTTACCTGAGAAATCAACTCATCTAGTGTTTTAATCTGGTTTAACTCTGCTTGAGAAATCGCAACACTAAGATCGTTATCCTCTTTGAGAATCACTGGATACTTAAATTTCCGAGCATATTTTTGCTCAAATTCATCTCTGTGCAAAAACTCCATCTCTGTATCTGATTCTTCTCTAAATTGCTTCCACTGTTTATGTTCGCTAACTAGCCCAAAAGTCAGACCACAGAGATTACATTCATAAGTTTGAGGGCTAAGTGCTTTATGTCCGATATCTATGAGGGTGTTCATCCAACCACTATCCGCATTGTAAACAAATATAAGTTTCATAGTTCTTAAAATCAAACTACTTAATGATTAAGTTGTAGTTAATTGTCCGTTAGTTTCTATCGTCCCATAGTTAGCGTAAATCTCATTATTTGTAATTAATAACCTAGCGTTTGCAATACATTACCAATTTGGTTGAGGTAAACAGTAAAAAACCTCGGCGCACATACCAAGGTTAAGTAGGAGAAAATCAATGTTGACTTCAGATAAAATCTGATGCAAGTTAATCAAAGTTGTTGTTTAAATTGGTTTGTTTCAAAGGATTAGCTGACGAAGAAAGAAACTAAAACTAATGCTGTAACTAATAGTGTAGCGATCGCGCCTTGTTGTAGATAGCGTTTTTGTTCCCATACTGCGGGATACTCCGCGTAAGTCATTTTAGGTTCAACAGCATAGTTGTTAAGAGTTCCGTTATCTAATTGTCTGGTGTACATAGGGCGTTCCTCTGTTTTGTTACTCTTCTATGTTAACTAATATAACAACTATCTGAATTTTTGTAAAGCATACTTGACAAATAGATATTTATTCCGGTTAAACAAGTTAAACTTATTCACCGATACACAAAATTAAGGGAGAGGTTCGGGGAAAAAAGACTGTATAATTAAGAAACGAAGACTCTTCAAAACCCATAGCTGCCAGTGGTACTAAGGAGAAAGACTATGTTTTTAATAGCATTCAGAATTATTATTCTCCTAGCATCAGCCTATTTATTCGGTCTGCTAGTTGCTTGGTTATTCTCGTTATTCAATTCTAGTAACGGTGGTGATGACGGATATAGCAATGACCCCGATACTCCCAAACCACCTGAACCAGGGAAAACCTTGGAACTTCAAAAAGGTAAGAAACGTTTGATAGAAGTTGATGAATCTTATTACCTTGAAGAGTTTGATTTAAGCAAAAAGCAGTAGTTTAACTTCCAGATCGCTTATAAAATCGAATTATCGTTATTAATGTTCAGAATCTTCTAAGTTAATTTCGGTGTTTCGTTGTTGTTGACGTTGGTTGATTGCTTCGATTTGCCGTAACATTTCTGCTTTGTGTAGTTCAAGGTCTTGATCTAGCTGTTTTGCTCTTTCAGCAGCAGCTTATCTTATTTTATAGAATTTAATTGTGAGAAAGACCATGCCCACTTAATTGTGTCTTATCCACCTCACAAATTATTGAGTAGTTTAATAGCTAACTTCAAAGCTACATCATCTAAAACAATGTGGCGTAAGTTTGAATCAATAGTTTCTAAGGTTTATTTTAAGAAAAGAGTTTTTAAGAAAGCGGTATCCGCAATTCACCCATTGCGGATACAGTAACTCCGAAGAAAGTAAAAGTCCACGCTCTGCAAGGGTTTGTCGTTCAAATTGAAATCAAACAAAACCACATAACCTCTTACCTCCTTCGGAGTTCCTCTATTAATTTATGATTTAGTTAATCCTAAACCATTCTCTTCAGCATACTTGTCCATAAAACGAATAAATCGCTCCCACTCACCAGCAGAGTTCATGAGCAACTTAGCTTCAATTGCAGATGGTTTTCCATTAATAAACTTTCCTTTCACATCTCTGGTGATAATCTCTCCTTCATCATCTACCAGATACATTCCTGTAATCTCAACAGTGCTATCATCGTTTAAAGCTTGAGGAGAATCAAAATAAAAAGTTGCTATGCCTCCATCAGCATTACGAGAACGAGTCACTCTAATATCTGGTACAACTTCTTCTTTGATTCCTCTGGAAAACTGAATTTCTGCCATAATTTTTCTTTACTTTGATTAATAGTTATTCGTTCATCTTCTCACATCAAGTAACAGAGAACACAGAAAAGCTATTTTTTGGGAGAAAAGAAAAGTACAGGAAACCAACTACGACGAATTACATCATTAGCAAAGCTAGGAGCAGTAAACTCTAAAAGGGAATTACCAGAGGTTGTGGCGGTCGCAATCGCGCTGATATCAAACTCTAAAGCAGCATCCATAATTTCTTGTAAAGGATTTCCTTCTCTCACCTCTGTATTTACAGTAATCCCCAGTGCTTCTAACTGCGCTTTTACTGATTCTAATTTCTCTTGTGCTTCTTTAATACGATACTCTTTTAATACTTCTTCCCTCACTACCTTGTCCACTACCGAAATCAACATACATTTTGTTAAAGAACTTGTAGGACATTGTTTAACATACAACTCGATCTGTTCTATCAGATATTGAGCAGATTTACTATCATTGTAAGGAATTAATAAATACCGCCACAAGTGCTGACAACGCAAACTTAGTTCTTCTTGAGTATAAGTTGTAATCAACTGAGGGCGAATTATAGTCAACGGTTTTTCCGTTAACTTAGATAAACCGACACTAGTACTCCCAAAAAACTTTTGTTCTAGTAAGCTTTTGATGGGAGTACCCGTTAAGATCACATCTACCTGATTATTTTGTAAAACACGGGGTATGGTATCTAGGGGTTTTCCTGAAGCGACTTCTACTTTAACTTCTACTCCCTGTGGTACATTGGATAGAGCTTTATCCAGCAGTTCTTGTGCTTGTTGGACTTTTTCTGTATCCACCCTGGGAACTTCCCCTTCTTCCCACAAGGGAACACTAGTAAAGAAAATAATCTTGTTTAATCCCCCTTTCGCTAAATCGGGGACAAACTCAACTAAACGGTATAAACCATCAGTAAGATCAGTGCAGACAAGACAGCTTTGAAACATATATTAGAAAGATAATCTTTTTCTTTTTATCTAACAGATTAACCACAATTAATCAAATCAATTATTAAGATTACTGTTAATTCAACTCTACACAAATTTATTGGTTTGTGTAGCCTTACCTCTAAAGACTAAAGTACTAGCTTGTGGACTTTAACCACTTCCGTTCATTGTATTATCTTTAGAACTAAGCGGATTCAGACTTCCTAAAAGAGGTAGGATGTAGTAATAACTCGGCTGTAGAACGTTTTTCCACCATTTCTTTGGTAACAGTACATTTTTGTACATCTTTACGAGATGGTAACTCATACATTACTTCCAGCATTAATTCTTCTACAATACCCCTTAATGCTCTTGCACCTGTTTTACGGCGATAAGCTTCTTGGGCTATAGCTCTAATTGCTGCTTCCTCAAATTCCAATTGAATATTATCCATTTGCAGCAACTTCTGATACTGTCTTACCAGAGCGTTGCGAGGTTTGGTCAGAATTGCCATTAATGCTTCTTCATCCAGAGGTTCTAAAGCAGCCATCACGGGAATGCGCCCTACAAACTCGGGAATCATCCCATACTTGACCATATCATCTGGTTCTAACTGTTGTAATAAATTGGCTGCTCTTTGCTCTTTGGGTTGATTAATATCAGTAGAAGGGTCAATTTCAAAACCCATGACTCCTCCTTTTTTGCCGATTCTTCTTTCTACAACCTTATCCAACCCCACAAAAGCACCACCACAGATAAATAGGATATTACTGGTATCAATTTGAATACAATCTTGGTAAGGGTGTTTTCTGCCCCCTTGTGGTGGTACATTAGCCACTGTTCCTTCCAGCATTTTGAGTAATGCTTGTTGTACTCCCTCTCCAGAAACATCGCGGGTTATAGAAGGATTTTCACTTTTACGGGCTATTTTGTCAATTTCGTCTATGTATATAATCCCTCTTTGAGCCTCTTCTACATCCAAGTCTGCTACTTGCAATAAACGCAACAAGATATTTTCTACATCTTCTCCTACATACCCTGCTTCTGTAAGAGTAGTAGCATCTGCAACAGCGAAAGGTACATCCAATATTTTAGCTAAGGTTTGTGCCAGTAAAGTTTTACCACAACCTGTCGGTCCCATCAACAAAACATTGGACTTTTGTAACTCTACAGTGTCGTCATGTTGTTGTTCGCTATTTTTAAGGCTCAGTCTTTTGTAATGATTATAGACAGCCACCGAAAGGACTTTTTTTGCTTCTTCCTGTCCTATGACATGATCATCTAAGTATCTTTTAATTTCTATGGGCTTTGGTAAATCCCGAAAAGAAATTCCTCGGGAAGAAGTACGTCTTTTCTCAGGTTTATTGACTACAGGAGTATTTGAGGAAGATACATTATTCTTTCCTTCTTCAATTAACTCTTCATCTAAAATTTCGTTACACAATTCTACACATTCATCGCAAATATAGACCCCGGGGCCTGCAATTAGTTTACGTACTTGTTCTTGGGATTTGCCACAAAAAGAGCATTTCAGATGGGAGTCATACTTGGACATAAGTTCCTCTTCGCTTGGATTTATGATGCTGTTGTTAGGGATGGAGAAGATTCAGTTTTGGTGATAACACGGTCGATTAAGCCATATTCTGTAGCTTCTTCCGAAGACATATAGAAATCTCGTTCTGTATCATTAGCTACTTTATCAAATGGTTGACCTGTGTGTTCTGAGATTAACTCATTGAGCTTTTTCTTGATGTAAAGAATTTCTTTAGCTTGAATTTCAATATCGACGGCTTGACCTTGCGCTCCTCCTAGAGGTTGATGAATCATAATACGGCTACTAGGTAATGCCATTCTTTTGCCTTTTGCTCCACCAGACAGTAGAAACGCCCCCATACTTGCAGCTATACCATAACAAATAGTCACAACATCTGGTTGTATTTGTTGCATTGTGTCATAGATAGCCATCCCAGCATACACTGACCCTCCAGGAGAGTTGATATAAACTTGTATGTCTTTTTCTGGGTCTTCCGCTTCTAAATAGAGTAATTGGGCAACAACTGAGTCTGCCACTTTATCATCAATAGCAGTACCTAAGAAGATAATTCTTTCTCTTAATAATCGCGAATAAATATCAAATGCTCTTTCCCCAACACCTGATTGTTCCACAACCATTGGTAATGCGTTACCGAGAGAATTAACTTTCAAACGGCTATAACTGGTAAGAATCTGATAAGAGGATAGGGAATTTAGCATAAATTTTGGGGTTGGTCTTATGTGATATATGTATTGTAGTATTTATATTGGGTAAATTTGTTTGGGATGTGCTACATCACCTGACTATAAGACTATTATGACCTAATTAAATCAATAAAGATGGTTATAGTCACGTATAATTGGAATATTTTTATATTTCCCCACACCAGGAAATTGAAACCTTAAAAAGTAGGCTGGCGTGCAGTCTAACTCTAGCTCCAATATTCTAGTACCCTTGGGGACATACGACCACTAGAATTGTAATGCCATAGCCCGATAAAATTGCACCTGTTGGTAGGGTTAAAGGGGTAAGGGTTTGAGGTAGGGAAGCATCCCCTTTAAAATTTCAAGCCATGGGGATGAACCAAGAATCCGCGTCAATTTATTGCGCGGAGTTTCCATAACCCAAATTATGCTTCAGTATTTTCTAAAGTTTCATCACCATCAGGTTCAGTTGGCGACTCTGATAATGAGCCTTGGGGTACTAATTCAACTTGAGATTTTTCCCGTAACCACTTGAAGGTATTTTCCGCTATTAAATCTTCTGTCACCATAGCCCGAAGTTTGTCATAGTCGATCTCGCGGTCTGATAGTTGTTGCTCGATTTCTGACATTTTATCTTTGATGGCTGTTTCATCAGGGTTGAGAGATTCTCTCTTAGCTATTTCCTCTAGAATCAAGTTTTTGCTGAGATTTTCCCTAGCTTCAGGACGAGCATTTTCCCGCATCCGAGGAATGGTGTCTGAGTTCACAATTTGCTTCACATCTAACCCCATTTGTTGCATTTGCATCAAGGTTTTAGTCAAGACTTGAGTAATTTCCTCCTGAATCAGAGTTTCTGGCAAATCTAAGGTATTTTGTTCGAGAAGAGCTTGCAATATTGCAGCGTTGATGTTTTCTTTGGTTTCAATTTCAGCCTTTTCCTGAAATTGTTTTGCCAAAGACTCTCTCAAGGCTTCTAGGGTTTCATGTTCCCCATTGCTGATTTCTTCCGCCAAATCATCATCTAAATCAGGTAAATCTTTGGCTTTGATTTCTTTGAGGGTTATGGAAAAAACGGCGGGTTTTCCTGCTAAGTCTTCTTTGGGGTAGTCTTCAGGGAAGGTCACAGCAACTTCTTTGGTTTCTTCAGGATTCATCCCTACAACCCCTTCTACCATTCCTTCAATTAGCTGACCTTGTGCCAGTTCAACTTGGAAGTTTTCCGCACTACCCCCTTCAATTAATGTCCCTTCTTCTCCTTCTGCGGTGAGCTTTCCTTGGAAATCAATAATTGCTACATCTCCCATTTGAGCAGGGCGGTCTTCTACAGGTGTTAAGTCGGCTTGTTGGGCGCGACGCTGTTCTAAAAAGTCTTCTACTTGTTGAGGTTCATAAACCGATTCTTCCGCTTTAACCTGTAAGTTATGGTAATCTGCCAATTCTACTGATGGAGGAACATCTACAACAGCACTAAAGGTTAGAGGTTGTCCTGGCTGATATTGTTGAATTAAATCATCGAACTTAGAACGTAGCTCGTAGTTACCTAAAGCTTTAATAGATTCTTGTTCAATTGCTTCTGTTAGACTGTTTTGGATTAACTCTTCTAAGGCTGCTGCTTTGATTCTTTGAGTTCCAATCCTTTGTATGAGGATTTGACGGGGTACTTTACCCTTACGAAACCCAGGAATACTGCTGGAACGGGCTAATTTTTGTACCACTTTGTCATAAGTGCTGCGGGAAGTTTCGCCAGTAATTTCTATTTCTAAGCCGATTTGACTGTCAGGAAGTTTTTCCTGGGTGACTTTCATCGATGTTTCTATCTCAAACTACAACTATTTGGTTTAATTTACTTGATGCCATGTGGGGAGTAGGAAACTTATCTTAAGTTGATTAGCTTTTCTCTCAGATGTTATATTACCAAATTGCTGATTTGATTGTGTCAGTCTAACTTAATATATTCTTAATATACCGATTAGGTAGTCTTGACCAAGTCGCAGCTGACTTCCACCACAGAGCGGTATGTTATAGCGCCATCTTTGCTAATCAGGGAGCAACTAAAATTTCCCAATTATTGTTACAACATCTGTTAAGATTAGCAAACATTAACTAAGATGCGTGTTAAAAATCTTTTAAATCAAAGATAGTTTGAGAATCTAGTTTAAATTAAGTGACATATAACATTTGTAATTACACATACTAAAAAAACAAGTATATATATTATGTTGGAGGCTGGAATAATTGAGTGAGCAACTAAGGGTTGCTGTTTTAGGAGCAACTGGGGCTGTAGGAAAAGAGATCTTAGAATTATTGGCAAACCGTAACTTTCCTCTCAAGCATCTTAAGTTATTGGCATCTGCCAAATCTGCTGGTAAAACTATAGAATGGAGTGGTGAAACTCTCAAGGTAGAAGCGGTAGAGAGTGGGTCTTTTAAGGATATCGACTTGGTTTTGGCTTCGGCTGGAGGCTCTACCTCTAAAGCTTGGGCTGACGAAATAGTAGCAGCAGGAGCTGTAATGATTGACAACTCTAGTGCTTTTCGGATGAATCCTAAAGTACCTTTGGTAGTTCCTGAAATCAACCCTGAAGCAGCAGCTAATCATCAGGGAATTATCGCCAACCCTAACTGCACAACTATACTCATGGGAGTGGCTATTTATCCTCTGCATCAGCTACAACCAATTCAAAGAGTTGTGGTTTCTACTTATCAATCAGCTTCGGGAGCAGGAGCAAGAGCCATGGAAGAAGTCAAGCTCCAAGCTAAAGCAATTCTACAAGGGAAAACTCCTCAGCCTGAGATTTTACCCTATCCTTTAGCTTTTAATCTGTTTCCTCACAATTCAGCCTTGAATGATCTCGGATATTGTGAAGAAGAAATGAAAATGGTCAATGAAACCCGTAAAATATTTAATGATCCCAATTTAAGGGTTACAGCAACTTGTGTGCGAGTTCCTGTGCTGAGGGCCCATTCAGAAGCGATTAACTTGGAGTTTGCTAAACCTTTTGGGGTAGAAAAAGCCAGGGATTTAATAGCTGCTGCACCAGGAGCTAAGTTGGTTGAAGACTGGGGTAAAAACTATTTCCCTATGCCGATAGACGCTACGGGTCAAGATGATGTGTTAGTTGGTCGCATTCGCCAAGATATTTCTAACCCCTGTGGTTTGGAATTATGGTTGTGTGGGGATCAAATTCGTAAGGGAGCAGCCTTGAATGCGATTCAAATTGCGGAATTGTTGTTAGAGAAAAATTGGCTCAAGGGGAGTCTTGCTTCTACAACAGCTTAGACTCACATCCCCCCAACCCTAATTTTCTATGGAAAATATAGGGCGGGATTCCCAACTCAACCACCAAACTTATCAAACAAGCTTTCACTTATGTGATAGAGGTTCAAATGTCCTTGGGCGTACCAGACATTTGCTAATGTCGAGGAACTAGCCAACGCAGTGTCATTAATTGGGGATTAGTGTGTGTATTTTGCCCTACTCACAATTTCCCATCCTTTTTTATTCAGTACTTTAAATACCTGGTATCGTCGCTAAATCGAAGACTATAGCACAAAGCCCTCTTTTGAAATTAATTGTGATAAATCTTAACTCCATGACTAATGCACCATTCGGTAGAGTAATAGCAGCAATGGTCACGCCATTTGCAGAAGATGGAAGTGTTAATTATGCTGTAGCAGAAAAACTGGCAATTCATCTAGTTGATAACGGTAATGATGGATTGGTCATATGTGGGACAACAGGAGAGTCTCCTAGCTTGACTTGGGAAGAAGAATATGAATTATTTAAGATAGTTAAGCAAGCGGTAGGACATAGAGCTAAGATTATTGCAGGAACAGGGTCAAATTCTACTCAAGAAGCGATCGCAGCTACTCAAGAGGCTGGTAAATTAGGATTAGATGGCTCCCTGCAAGTTGTTCCCTACTACAACAAACCACCCCAAGAAGGACTTTATGAACATTTTAAGGCGATCGCAGAAGCTTGTCCAGAGCTACCAATGATGTTATACAATGTACCTGGGCGAACCAGTCGCAACTTAGAAGCGCAGACAGTTGCCAAACTTGCAGAAATTCCTAATATCGTAGCAATTAAGGAAGCTAGCGGAAACTTAGAGCAAGCTTGTCAAATTAGAAGCACTACAGCACCAGATTTTGCCATCTATTCTGGAGAAGATTTTCTGACTTTGCCTTTATTGACAGTAGGAGGAGTAGGAGTTGTTAGTGTCGCCTCCCATTTAGTAGGGAAACAGATGCAAGAGATGATTCAAGCATTTGTAGATGGCAAAAATGAGGTAGCTACTAATATACAAATTCAACTTCTTCCTTTGTTTAAAACTTTATTTATTACCACTAATCCAATTCCTATTAAGAGCGCTCTTAATTTACAAGGTTGGGAAGTGGGAGGTTTGCGTTCCCCACTTTGTGAGTTACAATTAGAACTAAAAGAAAAATTAAAAAATGTTCTACAAGACCTCAGTTTGATTTAAAACTGATATTAATAAAAATCCAATAGTTATAATTGCGCTAAAAAAGTATAATAATAAAAAAACCTCAAAAATATCTGATAAAAAAAGCAATATATAAAGACAAAATAGCTGAGAGCTATGAAACTAGTGTTGAAATGAGCGACAAAGGAGGAAAAACCAGAGTAATCATTAAAAACTGATTATAATTACAAATACTTTTCATTAAAATCTTAATAATATTTAATTTGTAAGACGCAAAATTTTAGAGCAATGGGGAATAGTAGCCTTAAAATTCAAGGCTATAGTTAATCTTTATTTTTTCAATAAAGATCGAGCATTAAAATAAGTACAATTACAAAATTATTTGTACATTCACTATCTCAACTCTCTAATTAATTTTGCATAACTACTTATCAATAATAAAAAAATAGATAATTATTTATTAAAACGTTTAACTTTCAGTTATTAACTAATATTAACTGTGAAATTTTAAACAAGCTTGATTTACAAGATAAAAACTCAAAAAAAGGAAACATAATGAGCAAAAATTCCACAAAACTCCCAATCAAGATTATTCCACTTGGTGGACTCCATGAAATTGGGAAAAACACCTGTGTGTTTGAATATGAAGATGAAATTATTTTATTAGATGCTGGTTTAGCCTTTCCCACAGACGAAATGCACGGCGTTAATATTGTGTTACCTGATATGACTTATATCAGAGAAAATCGCCACAAAATCAAGGGAATGATAGTCACTCATGGACATGAAGACCATATCGGGGGTATTGCATATCATCTCAAACAGTTTGATATTCCTGTGATTTATGGACCCCGTTTGGCAATGACTTTGTTGCGAGACAAACTAGAAGAGGCGGGAGTTAGTGATCGCACAAGCCTAAAATCCGTGGTTCCTAGAGAAATAGTGAGACTAGGTAAACATTTTCTAGTAGAGTTTATTCGCAATACCCACTCCATTGCGGATAGTTTTACTGTTGCGATTCATACCCCTTTGGGAGTGATTATTCACACAGGAGATTTCAAAATCGATCATACCCCTATAGATGGAGAACACTACGACTTACAAAAGCTAGCAGAACATGGAGAAAAAGGAGTACTGTGCTTGTTGAGTGACTCCACTAATGCAGAAGTACCAGGACATACCCCTTCGGAAAGTTCCGTTTATCCCAATCTAGACCGTATATTTGCTCAAGCAGAAGGGCGAATTATGGTGACAACTTTTGCGTCTTCGGTACATCGAGTTAATATCATTTTGCAATTAGCTCAGAAACACCAAAGAAAAGTGATGGTAGTAGGGCGATCAATGCTCAATGTGATCGCTCATGCCAGGAATTTAGGCTATATTAAATGTCCTGATGATTTGTTTGAGTCTATCAAGTCGTTGAGAAGTTTTCCTGATGATAAAACCCTGATTTTAACCACTGGCTCTCAGGGTGAACCCCTAGCAGCTATGACCCGTATCTCCAAAGGAGAACACAGACAGATCAAGGTAAAACAAGGAGATACTATTATCTTTTCTGCTAATCCCATCCCAGGAAACACCATTGCAGTAGTGAATACTATTGACCGCCTGATGATGCAAGGTGCAAACGTAGTCTATGGGAAACAGCAGGGAATTCACGTTTCAGGACATGGAGCGCAGGAAGACCATAAATTGATGTTGGCGTTAACTAAACCCAAGTTCTTTATCCCAGTTCACGGAGAGCATCGAATGTTAGTTCAGCACGCCAAAATGGCTCAAAGCATGGGTATTCCCTCAGAAAACATGATTGTGATCGACAACGGAGATATTATTGAGCTAACAGAAGATAGTATTGGGATAGCTGGACAAGTTCCTTCTGGTATCGAACTAGTAGATCGTTCAGGTATTGTTCACGACAATGTATTGAAAGAAAGACAACAGTTAGCGGAAGATGGAGTAATTACAGTAGCTACGGCTGTAGATTGGTCTGGTAAATTGGTTGCTACCCCTGGAACTCATTTACGGGGTGTTGTTACTTCAATGGATCATTCTTTGTTACAACAGCTTATTTGTCGCGCTGTCGAAACCACTTTAAGCGATCGCTGGAACAACTTTACTAGTCAGATTGATGGAGAACTAGAAGTTGATTGGACAGGATTAAAAATTGAAATCGAGGGTAGCTTGCAAAGATTAATTAGAAGAGAGTTGCAAAGTCGTCCTTTATTGGTGTTTTTGCTGCAAATTCCTGAAAAACCAGTGGCGAGAACTGCTAGAAGAAGAAAACGTCCTAGTGCGACTGCTTCTGTAGCATCTTAAATCATTTCTGAGGGATGAGGAGTTCCGAGTGAGGCAAAAGGCAATCCGCAATCCGTAAGAGGTATTTATCCTTCCTAATACTTCATCCTTTATTCCTCATCCTTTTATCTTTCTTCCGCGAGAAGACCCTCGCGTCCCGCGACGGGACGGGGCAGCTCACTTGGGGTTTCCCCAAGTGAGCTGCCCCTCATGAATCGCGGGCTTTGATTAATGTTTAAAGCATAAGAGATGTCTAAAAAATTTACAATTAATAAACTACGCTTGTAAAAAATGTAGTAGAATAAGTGATAAACAAGGAAGTAAATCAATGGGGTCTTCATCAATTAAGTTGCTGAGTCCTATTACTAAAGATATAGGTTTTAAGACCCCATTGATTTTCTATCTCCTTCGATAACAACATAAGCAATTGGGTCGTGACATTTAATCTCACTTACACCTACAAACTACAACCAAACAAGAAGCAAATAGAAATAATCGATCATAATCTTGCTGTTTGTAAAAGCGTTTGGAATCATGCTCTATATCAAAGAAAACTTTGGTATAACAGTCGTAAGTGCGATATCAATAAGTGTTCTCTAATCTCTGAATATGTTGTCGAACCCTTTGAATATCCGTCTTACCATATTCAATCTGCGGAGCTAACTCAAGCTAAGAAAACTAACCCTTACTTGAAATCTGGTAACGCTCAGGCTATGCAACAAACTTTGAGAAAGCTGGATAGAGCGTTCAATGATATGGCACGATTAGGTATGGGATTCCCGCGTTACAAGAAGAGGATGAAATCTTTTAATCTTCTGAGTAACAAGTTTGAGATTAATGGTAATTATCTCAAAAAGAATACACTTTTGTTCTGAGTGCGGATACGAGCAAAATAGAGATATAGCTGCTGCTGAAGTGATACGTAATAGAGGATTAAATGCTGCGGTCGGTGCGCCCGTAGTTAAGCGGACGAGCGCGGTCTTGGACTCCCGCTTACAAGCTCTTGAAATGAATTCAAGAGACAGCGGATCGGCTTTCCCCCACTCGCTGTTCGTTCAAGAAACAGCCCTGTAATGGCGGTCTGTCGGGGGCTTTTGCCTAGATAAGAGTCTAAAAGGGAATCCCTCGTGTCCCACGAGGGAGGTTCAATAGGTACTTACCAACTCTTATTACAGACAGCAAATAACTCTACTCCAAATTCATCGGATTCTATTTCTACTGGTAAGGAGCGAAATTTAGAATGAGCGAATATTTGTTCTAGTTGTTCGGCGGAGCGATAAATTAGATGCCATTCTAAGATATGTTCTAGTAATACCTTGTCTGGGTTGGCTGCATGAAAATTGCCTAAGATTACTGTACCATTGGGTAAAAGATGGTCATAAATCCAATTGAGGAGAGAAATCAATTCCCGATCTCTGAGGTAGTTACTCATACTCACGCTATAAACAACCTGTTGTGGAGGAATAGTCATACGATTGTTATTGTGAGCCAAAAGCAAGACATTTTCTTGGACAAAAGTAAGACAGTCATTACAGCCAATTTTCCGAGCGAGATTAGCAGCGCGAGCTAGATGGCGATGATTGAGATCGATGCAAGTAAACTTGATATTGGGTGGTGTAGTCTGAAAATAAAGGTCTAAAATTTCACTAGCAGCACCACTAGCAAGACTAGTTACAGGCATGGCATTGGGAGATGACCAATTATCTGCTAGTTCTTTGAGAGTAGCAGTGATCATATTACCTCGGTTCTTGAGTGCCAAACAAGTGGGAATTGAGCGAATCCAACGGTCTATATATACTCCTAAATGTCCATCCCCTTCTGGTTCATTTTGGGAGAGGATTTCTACAATATAAGAATCATTAGCGCATTCAGAAGGTTTGCGAAAAGCTGAATCAATAAAACTACTTAACATCAAGAAGGGGAAACTTTCACGAAATACGTATGTACCGATCGCCTGTTCAATTTTTGGTTCATGAATGATTTGCTCTCGCATGGAGTTAACCAGCATATTACAAACTCGGCTAACAGTTTCTTGTGCTTCCTCTTCACTAAGTTTTTTGTTGCGTAAATTTTGTTCTATTGCTGAGAGGTTTTTTTTAAATAATTCGATTTCGCTGATTAATTCTGGTGGAATTTGGTTGTGTCCATTAAAGCCAGTACGTCCCAGAGCAAATTCTGGTTCATAGCTCATTTTACCCATAACATAGGAAAGAAGAGAAGAAGTTTCCCTTAAACGAGAAGAAAGATTATGAGCTAAGGACTGATAAAAACGGGCGGAAAGACCAGGTACGGAGCCTAAAAGGGAGTAAAGAGTTGTTTTTTCTAAAATTAATACTTCTACAGGTTCTTCTGCTACAATTTTGGCACTAGGGGGAATTTCTTGTAAAAAAGACATCTCCCCAAAAATATCACCAGGTTTTAAAAATGCGATAGCAACCCCTTTTCCTGAAGCAGCATTTTCTACCCGAACAATTCCTCTACGCAAGATATAAATAGAACCACAAGCACAGCCCTCTTTAAGGATGATAGTATTTTTATCGTAGGTTTCAATCTGGGCTTTTTCAAATAGTAAGTTATAGTCTTCAACAGTAAGAAATTTTAATTTATTTTCCATGATGTGGTTTATCAGATAGAGGAGGAGAATTAATTGTTTTTCTGGGTTGTTGGGTCTTGACAATCAGAGATATGAGGATATTTAGCTGAATCGGGAAATAAAGACTTCCAAGCAGTTTTTCTTTGTTTAGGAGATTCAATTGCTAAATTCCAAAGACTTTCATAGAAGAAAAAAGAGACTCCCGCGAAACCCTTTTCTCTAAGACCGTTGACCTGTTGACGAATTCTCCCAAACATCACAGGACGACCTTTTAAACCTGATAAGACACCAATACTTACGGGGATATGATTTTTAGCTTCAATGACTTCTGGCTGAGTGATTTCTCGGAGAAAACTATTATACTGAGAACGATATACTTGCAATACTAATTCTTCAATTAATCCTTTTCTTTCCCAAGTTTTCCAGTCGAGGAGAAAAGAATTGAGGGAAAAGTTTTGAGGATTGGGAGATAAAGAGACAATTGCTTGAGGATTGGCTTGTTTAATAGCTCGGAAGAGATTTTCCATATAAGCAGTAATTTTGTCTGCTCGCCAACGTACCCAATCTTTATCCTTATGATTTGTTGGGGGTGATTGTCCCTGATGCTCTTGTTTATACAGTGCCACCGTATAGTCATCGTACCCTAGTTCAGAGGGATAACCAAAGTGGTCATCAAATTGAATCCCCTCTATGTCGTATTTACTAACTAGTTCTACCACCAAATCAGTGATTAATTTTTGAACTTCTGGATGGAGGGGATTTAACCATACTCTTTGATGTACTTTTCCTTCCCACCAAATAGTAGTACCATCTTGTCTGGCGGTTAACCATTCAGGGTGCTTAACCGCTAGTGTAGAGTCAGCAGGTGCCATAAAGCCAAACTCAAACCAAGGAATTACAGTCATTCCCTGTTGATGTCCCTGTTGGATGATTTCTTGTAAAACATCTCTACCTTGTAAACCTGGTGTAGGATCCAGAGCAGTTCCTATGGCTTGCTCTGCTACCGACGAAGGATAAAGTGTATAACCCCAATTCCATACTGTGGGGTAAAGTGTATTAAAATTTAATTCTGCCAGGGTTGCAATCCCATTAGTCGTATTTTCGGGAGAAAATAAAACTTCACTATCAATATTAGTCAGCCAAACTCCTCGTAGTTCCCGAGATGCCTTACAATCGCTTGTTTGAGCGGAAGTAGGATAACTCAAACCAGAGCCAGCCATTACTATTATAAGAGCGAAAATAAA
Source organism: Xenococcaceae cyanobacterium MO_167.B27 (assembly GCA_030065935.1). Taxonomy (GTDB): domain Bacteria; phylum Cyanobacteriota; class Cyanobacteriia; order Cyanobacteriales; family Xenococcaceae; genus JASJCP01. Next base: position 17,463 of record JASJCP010000029.1, on the reverse strand, counting down.
GAGGAAAATAATCCACGAAGGACGACCGTATAGCCGACTGAATTGTACTAGTCTATTTGCAGAGGTATTATAGAGCTTACTGATACGGTGTTTCATCGTAAATAGGGTTGGTAAGGGAAGGAAAGGATACCCCTTATCGCATTCATGTATGGGGAGGAGAACTTCCCTTACATAAACAGCAGCCCGATAGGGCTTCAATACTTTAGAAGCCATAAAGGTATCCATCTTTCCTATGAACAATGCTGCAATATTTATAATTAATCCCCTGCACCGTTTTGGTAACAGTTTTGATATTAAATGAACCAGTAGAACGGATGGCAACCTTACCTAAATAAAAGCCAACACCGTGGTTGGATATGCTCTCTAACCGAGAGCATCCCCCACGGTCAATTTTCTTACCTTTGGGAACTATTGCTTTCACAATATCTCCAGTTCTAAAACCTTTGATTGATTTAATCAAAGCCGATTTTTTCACAAGTTCTCCTGATTTATTTCTTTTAGGAAAACCAAATTTATCGACGTGAATAACTTGTCTTTTTCCATGACCAGCACATTTGATTAGCAATGGTTGAGTTGTTAGTATCTCAAGTTTTGGGGTGTCTCCAACACAAGCAGCATCTAGATAGTGACGCTTTTTTAGACTTTGCACAGATCGGTTAAACTTAGTTTTTCCTCCTGTTCCAGTGGTTACAGGTAAGCCAGTCTCTTTAAGAGTATTAAATAGTTTCCATCGAGTTGAATTAACCGCAGCAGCATCTTTCAATGGGGCTTTAGCTTGAGCTAAAATTCTTTTCAAAACTGATGGTTTGCCAAACAGAAACTCTTTAATATTTAGATTTGACTTAGCTTGGTTGCAAGAAACGCAGGCAATAGCTAGGTTAGAAACTCTGTTACTACCACCTTTGGATTTGGGCTTAATATGCTCAACTTCCAAAGGAACGTCTTTAACACCACAATAAGCACAGGTTCTGTTGAATTTCTCCAATAAATATTGTCTAACTTCGTACTGATAAAGAGTTCCTTGTTGATACTCAACTCCTGATATTTCTGGGTTATTGAGTTTTTGGGTATCAAATCTGACTAATTCTGTGGCAATAGAATTAATCGGACAAAGCTTAATTAATCGGTTAACCCAAGTCATGATGGTTAAAACTCGATGTTCTAAACTCGGTGCTAACCATCCTTTAGACCGCTTACGATTCAGAAACCTAGGTTTTCTATATCTAGTTTTTCTGCCTCTACGACCTCTTCTTAAAGAGCGTCTACATTCTAAATCGTCTTTAATTTTTTGCCCTCTATGGGTTAATTCAGCAGCCCAGATAAGCTTATTATCTTGCAATATTGCTATACCAGTAGTGACTGAACCTGGGTCGAGTTTTAATTGACATGGTTTAATCTCCTTTGATACCAGCTTGCTATCTAAAGTGTAATTTTCGTGCTTTGTGTTAAGTCGAGCAAAACGCGGATTAAATTTGGAATCGGCAGATTGGAAAGCCAACTTCAAAGTTACGTTTCTGAACGCAAGTTGGTATGAGTTGACGGTTTTTTTTAAAATGATCGTGAACGGATACCGCTTAAATACCTCTGCCTTCCCTGCCTTGAGCAGACTACGAGCCATCCCTGGTGTACAGGGCGACAATGGTTGCTTGTTGGTATCTAGAACGAATACGTAATTAGACATGGTTTTGTCTCTTCTACATAAATGTGTAAAGTTTGCCTCGACAAAGTTAAAAAGGTTTGTCGTGCTTCAAACACTTCCTTAATCCCTCTAAAGATGTTTAATTTAAAGCCTCAGAGCCTCAAGCTGGCAAGCACTTAAGGGTGAGATAGCCTGTTTAACGTAGCCAAATATATTGGCTTAGTCTGGTCATATACAAGATTTACAAGCCCCCCAATTCATTGGTGGGGATTGCTCTTCTCTAGGGATTTATGACTCCCTTCAAATTGCTGTGGCTCTATATAGCCCGAACAAAGCGATTATAACTTTCTCTCAGGAAGCTAAACTCGAATATGAATTTTATTTATTTGTATTATCCTGAATAAATATTACTAAATGTATAGTCGCCAACAACCTTTCCCTGTACCAGAGAGCAAGGGGGGTTACAAAAAAATATGATAAATAGGAGCAGTCGCAAAAATTTTTCAATTACTAATGAAAACTTTATTCCTTATTCAGCAAAGTGTCATAAGTCCTAATTACCATTCCCACAGATACTAGGTTATAAAATTGGGTTAATCTTGGTTGTTGAGCTAGTCTTGCAGGATGGCGGTATTGTTCCGCTAAAATTAGAGAAGATGCGATCGTGATAATAAACACAACAATTAAGTTACGAGTAAACTCTTTATCTTGTTTTAAATTTAGTATCTCCTGCCAAATTTCTTGTAGCATTTTCAATCTTTATTAAACCTCTGATTGTTAATAGGGTAAGCATTGGGTCAAGATGTAATCTTATAGTCGGCTTATATTTCCAGAATCTTTCATCCAGAATCTATATCTAAGGGATGAGGAATGGGGAATGGTGATTGGTGATTGGTGATTGGGGAATAGGTCAGGGGTCAGAGGTATTTATCTTTCCTGCTTCATCCTTCATCCTTCATAATTCATCCTTCCTTCATGGTTCATCCTTGATACTTCATCCTTCTTTAATCCTTCATTCTTTAATCCTGACCTCTTGACTTTTCCTCTAGCTAAAAAGTTGCTTTTCTGAGTGAAATTTAGTTATCATATTAAAACGAAGTCGTTATGAGTTTAATTAGAAAGCAATGACCACTCCTCAAGTAGAAAATGTTGTAATTATTGGTTCGGGACCTGCTGGCTTTACTGCTGCTATCTATGCAGCCAGAGCTAATTTGAAACCTGTGATGTTTGAAGGGTTACAAGCTGGTGGTATTCCTGGGGGACAACTAATGACTACCACCGAAGTAGAGAACTTTCCTGGCTTTCCAGAAGGGATAACAGGACCTCAACTAATGGAGCAAATGAAATTACAGGCGGAGCGTTGGGGTACAGAATGTTACACAGAAGATGTGGTAGAAGTAAATTTAACTCAACGACCTTTTACAGTGCGTTCTACAGACAGAGAATTTAAAGCCAATAGTATCATCATTGCCACTGGTGCTACAGCAAAGCGTCTTGGACTTCCTAGTGAAAAAACTTATTGGAATAATGGTATATCTGCTTGTGCGATATGTGATGGTGCAAGTCCCATTTTTGTAGGAGAAGAATTAATCGTAATTGGTGGTGGTGACTCCGCAGCCGAAGAAGCAGTGTATCTTACTAAATATGGCTCTCATGTGCATCTTTTAGTACGTAAAGGAGAAATGCGAGCTTCTAAAGCAATGCAAGATAGAGTATTAGCTAATCCTAAAGTTACAGTTCATTGGCACACCGAAGCAATAGACATATTCGGGGAAAATGGACGCATGACTGGTATAAAAGTTCGCAATAACCAGACTAGAGCAGAAACCGAAATTGCAGCTAAAGGACTATTTTACGCTATCGGTCACAATCCTAATACAGATTTGTTCAAAGGACAGCTAGAACTAGATGAAGTAGGTTACATTAAAGTCCAACCAGGTACAGTAGCAACTTCTATTCCTGGGGTTTATGCTGCTGGCGATGTACAGGATCATGAATACCGTCAAGCTATTACTGCTGCTGGTACTGGTTGTATGGCTGCACTATCAGCAGAGAGACATTTATCAGAACACAATCTGATTATAGAATACTCTCAACAGCCTGTAACAGAGAAAGAAACCACTCCTGAAACTAAAACCCCTCAAGAAACTGAAGCCACTTTTGATCTTAATGCTACCAGCCATTACGGTGGTTATGCCCTAAGAAAACTCTTCCATGAGAGCGATCGCCTTTTGATGGTAAAATATGTATCTCCTACCTGTGGTCCTTGTAAAACCCTAAAACCAATGTTAGATAAGGTAGTAGCAGAATACGAAGGGAAAATTCACTTTGTCGAAATAGACATTGTGGAAGACCCAGAAATTGCCAAAATGGGACAAGTTGTCGGTACTCCTACTATTCAATTTTTCCACGATAAAGAATTAGTTAAGGAGATGAAAGGCATTAAACAAAAGAGTGAATATCGTCAGGTAATAGACAGTTATTTACCTGCTGTAGCTAAGTAAAAAATCAAAATATTAGGGGTAATTGATTAATTATCCCTATTTCTATTACATTTTATCTATACAGCAAATCAGGGTAAACGCATCTTAATTTTGGCAGGAAATATGGTATGATTAAAGATTATCTAAATCCATGACAATTGCTTACTGCTATAATTAATGGCGAGAAGACTTGAGGCTACTTCTTTAAATAAGAAAAAAGAGCAATCTTTATACTCTAATAGTATTAATTTTTTCAAAAATAGTTTTCTGAATCATTTTCATTCTTTGAAAGATCCGAGAATAGATAGAACGTGCATATCATTTATTAATAGATATTATAGCGACAAGCGCGAAGCTGGTTGCCTTCGGCACCGCCATATTGGCAGTTATTAGTGGAGCAGATGGTCCGACAGCGATCACGCAGTGCCAGCTTCGCTGATCGAGACCTATGGAAAAGCTAAACAAGAGTGGTTAGAACAATTTGCGCGAATTACCAAATGGGATTCCTTCTCATGATACGATAAGCCGAGTTTTTGCTCGCTGTTTTTCCAGAGGAATTCGCGTCATCTTTTTCAAGTTGGATTAATTCGATAACTAAAAAAATAGGATCTGTTTAGACGTAACTTTTTCAGAAGATAAAAGTAGAATTATGACATTATTGAGTTCAAAAACCCTCTTTTATTACCAATAATTTTAAGGCAGAAAATCAATTATTTGTCAAATAAATTAAGATGCGTTTACCCTGCTTTTCGTACAGCTATGTCTTTCCGTTTTGTAAATTGGTTAAACAAAAATAGGTATGTATTCACAGCTTATAAAGCAAGTTTAGGCTTTGTTTGGGCATAATTTTTGTTTAAGTCCCGTTATGAGCTTTTAAAAAGTCAAAATTAGGAACGCGGTGCCGAAGGCAACAGCTTCGCTGGTCACGAGTTTCGGGCAATGGTCTATTCTGCACACACACCTACTTATCTTAACTCGCCTATTATCTGTTTCTACAGGAGCGACTACAGCTATCATCAACAATAGTTACACCTTTTTCACTCAGGGTATCTGAGTTTGGAGAGGAAGGACATTGACAATTCCAGAAACTATCGTACAAAAGCATCTGTTTTTGAATATTATTGGAGGATGATTCTAAAAGTGATTTGGGTTCTAAATCAGGACGTGCTGATACTAGATTGATATCTTTTGTGAAAGTACTCTGAATTTGTCTGCGTAATGCTTTTCTTTCATTAGCAATACGTCTAGCCTGCATTCTGGATTGGTTAACACGCAGTAAGGTTGCTAACACCCCTCCAACAATACTCTGAGTACTTGCATCGTAATCAATTCTTCTGGCAACATCTCTAATACCTTGAAAAGCTATTAATTTAGTGAGAGAGTTTTGTTCAGAACGTAGTATATCTAAATTTTCGCTTCTGCTCGCCAAAAATTCGTAGTTTTGGTTGTAGTTATTGATATAGTTTATAGCATTAGCTTTAAGCATTTGTAAGTGAGGTGGGGTAGAAGTATAGCTATCAACTAGTTTGGCAAGTTTCTGATAGTTTTTATAAGCCAGATCATAATTTTCAGTTTTAAGTGCCAAAAACCCAATAGTGTTAATAATGTAAGGATCATTGGGATATTTAGCCTTGGCTTCTCTGGCTGCTGCTTTTAAGTTGGTTAAATATTCTTCGGAATTTGATTTTTGGGAAGCTTCTTTATAATCAGAAGGACAGCCAGTGAGAACTAGAGAGGTATTAGGATTGAGTTGTTGTGGCTGTTCACAATATAGAGCAATTAGATAGTTATTCGACATAACTGCTGACTGTCTTTTTTCTGATAATTCAATTACTTCTTGCCAATTCCCATTTTGCGTCAAGATATAGCTTTTAGTTTCTTCTAATAATTGATTATCAGATAGACCAGATCTTTGGAGAAGATTAAGACTTTGTGGAGAATAATTATTTTCTGTAAGAGCAAGTGCTTCGTAATAATTATTGACAGATTTAGTGAGAGGAAAACGCCGTTCAGCTTCTGTGAGCCACATTAATGCTTTGTCTGTTATCTGATAATCAATTAAAATTTGAGCAAATTGATAGTAAGTTTCTGGAGAAGGCTCAGTTCTAGCCTCTATATAAGCTTGGAGATAATCTGAGGGTAAATCAGAAGCAGGTCCCCCAACTTCAATATCTGCTTGAGATGCTGTTTTCCAATAGTTTCTCGCTTCTTCTAGATCAAAAGCTTTTGGTTGACTCTGAGTGGGATTATTTGGTTGTTTGGTTTCTATCTGCGGTTGAGTTTGGGCAGCACGGGCTTGTTCTTCGGCTCGGCGTTGACGAGCTTGTTCTTCGGCTCGGCGTTGACGAGCTTGTTCTTCGGCTCGGCGTTGACGGGCTTGTTCTTCGGCTCGGCGTTGACGGGCTTGTTCTTGCGCTCGACGTTGACGAGCTTGTTCAAGTTGTTGCTGCTCGCGAGCTTTTTTGGCTTGCTCCATCGCTATGAGCCTAGCTTCTTCTTCTCTTCTAGCCAAACCTGATTCTGTATTTAATGTTACCCTCGCTCCAGCTTTAACTGGAATTGGAATTCCAGGGGCTTCTCTTACACTAACAACTGCGGAGTTTTCTTTAACACTTAAAACGACGATATTAGCACCAATGAACCTAACATTGGGATCGTCAAGACTAGTAAACTCAATTTTCCCGCGGTCATATTTACCTAAACCATCTTTTTTACCTAAGTTAATTGTGGCTTGTTTAGTCTGGGGGTCGTAACTTTCAATTAAACCTATAATCATAGCTGCTCTGGCTAAAAATCCAGGGGCTAAAGTCATAGATGTAACTAGGAGAAAGATAACTGTCTTAAAAAAGATATTTTTGCGTCGATGTAAACTAGTATTGGGACTAGGTTGTAAAAGTAAAAAAAAGGTTGATTTTAAAAAATTAAAATTACTTTTCATGGCTTATTGGTAAAATATGTAACCCTTAATCGAATTAATTGAAAAAACAATTTTCTGAGATGATTACTAATTGTTATATTTGTGACAAATACTAAAGACTTATTTTTGATAAATACTGTTCATAATATCAAACCAGGAATGAAGTATATTAAGTTAGGTAAATGTAACTAGGTTAACAATAGGAGAAAGCATTGAATTCAAAGAGCTTTTGAAGCTTCCTGATGCTGGTTTTTTTTGACGGCTCAAATCAAGGAAGGTATAATGCTTACAAAAATCATACAATTCAAGGTTATAAGTAATTGTACTATAGTTAAATTTAAAAACTAGTAAAATTACTGAGACATATTAACTAAGAAAGTTTAAACTCTTCCTCTCTGAATAATTCTGCCGAAGATGAGGACTTATTATCCTATAACCATTCTGTGCCAGACTGAATGGGCATTTAAGTAATAAATATTAATAAGTAGCTCAATTCTCCCTTGGAAAACGGTAACTTTCCGTAGCTAAGGGTGGGAAATAGAAGACAAAGTCGATGAATCAACCCCTATCTCCACTCACCCAATTATCCAAGTACCAAATTCAAGATCTAATTGGTCAAGGTACTTTTGCTAGAGTTTATGCAGCTACTGATACTTTCGATCTCCGTCAGCCTAAAAGAGCTTTATTAGAATTAATTATCCAAGGAGATACTCAAGAAAAGAATTTGCGTCGGCGCACTTTCCAAAGGACTGCGGAAATACTAGAAAAGCTGAATCATAACAGTATCCCTAAAGCCTATTGCTTGTTTGAACAAGATGGAGGATTATATTTAGCTCAGGAATTGATTGATGGGATTAATTATGCTGACTATTTAGAAGGCGATCGCTCAGTTTTAACTGTTACTGAAATTGAGCAAGTTTTTATAGAAGTTCTGAATGGTTTAGCAGAACTCCATAAAGCCAAGATCGTACATCGGGATATTAAGCCCAGTAATCTAATGCGTCGCAATAGCGATCAATCAACAGTAATTGTGGATTTCGGTTCAGCTTGTGACCTGAGTTTAGTTGATGAAGTGGCAACTGTTTTGGGAGAACATCAGCAAAAAGTCGGTTATACCCAAATTTATACCCCTGGTTACGCTCATCCAGATCAAAGAGATGGTCTAGTTCCAGCTAGTCCCCAATGGGACCTTTACGCTTTGGCAAAAACTATTATTGCCTTTAGATTAGGAACTAATCCTCCTTGGCATCAGTCCTGGTCAATAGATAGTTTGGGCTTTTCTGATAGGACAAAAGAACTATTAAAAGAAATGTTAAAAACAGAGGATTGTAAGCTAATAGATGCCTGGGATGCTCTTAAATTTCAGGTTGAAACGATCAATCTCAGTAGTTCCCCAACTAACAATCTCCTCAAAGAAAGTAGCAACAGCAATAGATTCCTTATGGTGGGAACTGTGATGACTTTACTAGTGGCAGCTATGGCTGGTGGTTATTTTTTCCTCTTACCTAAAGTCAGAAAATTGTTTCAGGAAAAACCAGCTGAAGTTCCTCAATGTCCCAATTATGTGAAAAGTCAGCTAGAGTTACCAGTACCAGATCACGGTTTTGCAGCCAGATTCTATTACCCAGAAACAGCATTGGCTGGAGACTCTAAGTTAGAAGTCTGGCGAAATGGAAAGTTATTAGCCAAAGAAAGTGATGCAATTCGAGGTTTTATCTGGATTAAATCTATGGCTGATGGTAATAATTTTCCGCCAGATAGATATCAATTGCGTTTGTTAGTTCCCGAAAGTATCCCTTATGAAAAAGAAGTATCTCTAGATTCAGAATTCCCCTTTTATTATCTGGGGAATGCAGCAGCTTTGGAAGTTGCTTGCGCGCTAACATCTCAACCTGCAACATCTCAGTAGTTAATGGAGGAAAGGTCTGGTGGCAAAAGACGAGTTTGAAACCGTAGGTAAAAGAGAGAAAAGAGAGCAAAAATTGGTTAATTTGCCCTCAAAAACCCTAAATAAACCTAAATATTCTCAAAAAAAGCAAAATTTCCAAATTGATGCCGAAAACCTAGATACTGTTGCTCAGAAATCTCCAAATTGGTGGATTTCAGGAATAGTAGGATTGGGTTTATTAACAGCGATCGCAACTATAGTTGTTCCCCAACTACAACCAGGAAAAAAACTGACTTCTGAGGAACCTAATCCTACTGTTAATACCCGTCTGACTCTGGAGGCTCCTAAGATAAATTCTTTAGGCAATAGTCAGCAAGAAGAGGCAATGTTATTGGAGCAAGCCAAATTACTTGCCCAAAGCAATAAAACCCCAGACCTAGCCAGAGCGATTGCTATAGCCAGTAAGTTACCTACTGATAGTAAAATTAGTGACCAAGCTCAATCTTTAACTACAAGCTGGTCACAACAAATTCTAGAACAAGCAAAAACCCAAGCTAGTAAAGGGGATTTAGCGGGAGCAGTGGCGATCGCAAAATTAATTACAGAACAAATTACAACTAGTGCAGAAGTACAAAAACAAATTACTCAATGGCAACAACAACAGCAACAAGCAGAGCAACAGAAATTTGCCCAAGCTTTAGCAGCAGCATCTCGTCCTCTGCCCAAGCTACCTCCACCACCACCAATACAAGCAAGAGCAAGCAAGACTAATTTTAAGCCCCAGCCAACTCAACGAACTACTGTTAAACAGACTCCGAAAATTGCTTCTGTCCCAACTCAACAGCCAAAAATTGCCACCCTTCCTGCTAGTAAACCCCCTAGTCAACCACCCAAGCAAATTACCTCTGCCACCCAACCCCCTTTAGCTGCTAATGACCCCTATTTAAACGTCACCATTCCTCAAGTTCAAACCAAACCAATATCGCCTAAAGTTAGTTTGTCCAATAGCTCATCTACCAGTAATAGTTATGGATTCCGTAATGTAACTGTTTTTGCTCCCCAAGTTCCTATTGAACTAATAGATTATTGGGCAGAAGATGGGGATTATGTAACCTTAAAAGTTAATGGTCGAGTTGTGGCAAGCAATCAAATGATCCGCAATTATGGCAGGATTATCATGCTCGACCTAAAACCAGGAAGAAATTTAGTGGAAATCGTCGGTGTCAAAGATGGGAGAGGAGGTATTACCCTAGAAGCCAATATTGCTGGTGTAGGCAATGTTAATAATCAACCTATTCCAGAGGGACGTACGGCATCTTTTATTATCAACCGCGAGGAACCTTAAAGCAACGAAGCTCCTAGCTATTAGCTATCAACCCTTCGGGTTCAGCATTTGACGGCACTCACTACTCGGATGCAAGCTCCGAGTCCGTGCCTCCTCATGGGGGAAAGCCCCGCCCAAGACCGCAATGCTTCACTATCAGCTTTTTTAGTAAATTTTAATTCTCCCACACCAGTTAAAGTATCGATATCAATATGTTCTTGGAAGAGCAAGATTCTGGACAAACTTGGCTACTACATCAAGACCGAGTATATGGACTCGGTCGTCATCCTAATCAGGATATTCGTTTTGATATTCCTACCGTTTCTCGGAGTCATGCGGAACTTTTTTGGACGGAAGGAAGTTGGTATCTGCGGGATTGTAGTAGCACCTATGGAACCTATATCCAAGACCAGCCTATTCAAGAACAGCCAATCAATCCTTATCAATGGTTTCGTTTGGGTCAAGAACCAGGAGTAATGTTGCGTTTAGTACCTGAGACTCAGTCTCTGTTAGCTAGCAATGACCAAGAATTATATTATCCCGAACCGCCCCCTAGTCCACCCTTCAGTTTAGATAACTTTCGGGGTCATTCTCAGGTACGAACTCAACTTAAACGCTATAGTGACTTGATTCTGGATGCGGATCTTAATCACTCTGTCCAAGGAATTCTGCTAGTGGCAGGAGAAGGGAGAGGCAAACGTTTCTTAGCTCGCTGTTTGGCAGATGAATTGAGTCAGGAGCGGGGTATCAGCTTTAACTTTATAAGTAGGGATGTAGGTAAGGCTCACAATCTTTATCAAGCAGGCAAATTAATTAAGCGATCGCTGAAAGAAAGCATTAAACACGCACCTACAGTAATTTTGCTCCAGAATTTTGATACTTTTTATCACTATCTGCAACAAACTGAACAATTTAGTCAGACTAACACTGGTCAAACAACTTGGTGGAATCGTTTTTGGGGTAGTCTGGGAGTGGCAGACTTAGCTTCTGAGGCGGAAAAATCTCGCCAATTGGAGGAAAAACTAGGAGATAACTTAGATAATTATTGGCAGTGGAATCGGCAACAAGCCAAAAAGATTATTATTCTTGCTGCGGTTAAAAATTTAGAAATTCTCCCGCCAGAATTCCGACAGTCTGGAGGATTATTTAGCTTTGTTTTACCTGTTCCCAAACCCGATCTCGAAGGTCGAGTGGCAATTTTAAACAAATATCTCCATCAAACTAATAGTCCTCTAACTCCAGAACTAAATTTAGTAGTTTTAGCCCAAAGATTGGGACGCATTGACGGTCATCAAATTGCCCAAATTGTCAAAGATGCTGAAAAATATCGCTATGAAACTGGCAATCCCTATTTAGATTGGCAGCATTTTCAGCCCTTTTTGCCCTTATCTACAGAAGAAATTTGGCAACAGATTTTTCTGCCATCCCCATTGTTACAGCAGTTTCAGCAATGGGGATGGCAATGGCGAGAATGGGATCTTGCTACTTACCCTAACTCAGATTGTCCCGTAACTCTAATGATAAATGGGGCTTCAGGAACAGGAAAAACAACCCTCAGTAAGCTATTGGCTCAAGATGCCAACTGTGAGTTAATTACCGTAACTCCAGGCAAAATTAAAAGTTCTCTCGTTGGTCAAAGTCTGCAAAACTTACAAAATATTTTTGCTGAAGCCAGGGTTAAAGCACCAGCAATGCTATTGTTTGACGAAATAGATGCTATCTTGCCCAGGCAAGATGAACAGATAGGAGACCCTACTAGTGGAGAGGTGATTAACCAATTTCTGCAAGAAATAGACCGCCTATCCCCCTCTACAGGGGTAATGATTGTAGCGACCACCAATCGCATAGAGCAAGTCGAGCCAGCAGTATTATCCCGACTTCAAGAGCAAATTACTTTGCCTCTACCTGATGAATCACAACGAGAGCAAATGTTGGCATACTTTACCCTTAAAAATCCGCATAAAAATCTGGAACTAGCTGCGGATGTAGATTTAAACTATTATGCTCAACTGCTAATTGGTAAATCAGGCAGAGAAATTAAAGCGATCGCAGAACGGGTAGTAGGGCAATTGCCACATTCTGACTTGATTTTGAATCGAGAACAGTTTGACTCAGTTTTAGTTCCTAAAATAACTGGGGAACTTACAGGGGTGATTCTACCAGAGAGATTGAGAAAGCAACTTACTAGAACTTTAGCCCAATTTCTCCAAGCTTTTGCCAATCCAAGGCTAACCCCTCCCGCAGGTTTATTATTGTCTGGCTCTCCTGGGACGGGAAAAACGGAAATTGCTAGGGCGATGGCAAAATTAGGGGGGATTCAGTTCCAAGGAATCAATGCGGGAGACGTTCGAGACAAGTTTGTGGGAGAGAGTAACCGCAAATTAGCCCGAATTTTTGCCCAGGCTCGCCGTAATTCCCCTGCTATCCTCTTTTTTGACGAAATTGACGGTCTTTTTCCTTCTCGTGGTGAAAATACAGCTCAACATGAAATCGAGTTGGTCAATCAATTTCTTCAGGAGGTAGATGGAGTTAAACACAGTGCCAGGGGAATTTTGGTTGTAGGAGCTACTAATAGACCAGAACAGGTAGATGCTGCCGTTCGTTCTCGTTTAGCAAAAGCGATCGCGATTCCTTTGCCAGAATTACCAGAACGAATCGAGTTACTGAAATTATTTGTGGGAGAACGTCCAGTTGCTCCTCAACTAGATTGGCAGGCGGTTGCTTTACTCTTAGCAGGTAAGTCGGGTCGTGCGATTAAGGCTAAAGTAGAGGAAGCCTATCACCTAGCTTGCCAAGAAAAGGATGAAGGAGAGATTACCCTAGAGCATTTTCAACAAGCTATTTTAGGCACAGGAGATAATCAGAATGTTCCTGAGCTTATTCTGTCGCCTCCTATCAGGCAAAGAGTAGAGCAAACTCTGACCACGCTCCAGAATTTACCCCAAGCTCTGAGTTTAGGACTCGATCTCCCTCAAGGAATGCTATTAATCGGCTTACCAGGAACGGGCAAAACCCAAATTGCTCGCTATTTAGCTGCTAAAACGGGTTGGTATTTTCGGGCAATCAACCCTAGTGAAGTGCAAAGTCCCTATCAAGGTGGCAGTTTACGGAACTTACAAACTATTTTTAACGATGCACGCGATCGCTCTCCTTGTATTCTCTTATTTGATGAAATTGATTCTCTTTTCCCCCGTCGAGAACCTGGCAGCAGCAACACAGAAGTAGAATTAGTCAATGAATTTTTACAACAGATAGATGGAGCAGCAGGAATTTTTATTTTGGCAACAACCAACCGTGGGGAGGCAGTTGATCCAGCAGTAATTTCTCGCTTGCAGCCAACTCTAGAAGTCCCTTTACCTGGATTAGAAGAACGGCGCATCATGTTAGAACAAGCTTTGCAGAAAAAGGATTGGCAACTAGCTACTGATGTGAATCTAACAACAATTAGTAAGCTACTAGACGGGAAATCGGGACGAGATATCCAAAGGTTATTATCTCGCGTGGGACAAGCCTATATCCAGAGAAACGGCTGGTCGAAGACAAAAGTAATTCTTACCCGCGCTGATTTTGATCAAATATTACTTCCCCCTGTGGCGATCGATTCTTCTGCCTGGCAGCAATTAATTCTCCCTGCCGAAATCCAACAAACCCTTCAAACTACTCTTAAAAGATTTCTAGACTTTTTCCGTAATCCTCTGCCTGGCGTGACTCCCGCTCCAGGAATACTACTCTATGGACCTCCTGGCACTGGCAAAACCCAAGTAGCCAGAGTGTTAGCAAAAGCTGCTGGCTGTAACTTTATTAATCTAACCATTGCCGAAGTACGTTCCCAATATGTAGGAGAAGCTACCCAAAAACTAGCCCAAACCTTTGCTAAAGCTAGACGAGACGCTCCCGCAATCCTATTCATTGATGAAATTGAAGCTCTCTTTCCTCAACGAGACAGCAACAGTCCCCAACATGAAATTGAACTAATTAATCAGCTATTACAAGAACTAGATGGTTTTCGTGGTGGAACTAAAGGGGTATTTGTTGTGGGAACAACTAATTATGTAGAACGGGTAGATAAGGCAGTACGCTCTCGCTTGAACAAAGTAGTGGAACTTTCCCTACCTGCCGTACCAGAGCGTATAGCAATGCTGCGCTTATTTACTAGAGAAATGAATATTGCTCCTCATTTAGACTGGGAAAAGATTGCCCGACTACTACAAGGCAAATCTGGTCGGGATCTACGGCAATTAGTCAGTGAAGTAGGTCAGTATGCCAGCGATCGCATTTCTGCTGAAGAATCTCTAGTGATTACCACAGAAGATTTTCAGGCAGTATTACAAGCCAAAGCACCATTGGGAGAACTAACTTGGGATGATGTTATTTTACCGACTCAGATTAAAACCGAACTCCAGCGATTGCTAAAATTAGTTGCCAACTATGCCCATTTGCCTCCAGGAATTAATCCTCCCCAAGGCGCACTACTGTGTGGAGAACCAGGAACAGGTAAAACCCAAATTGCCAGGGTGATGGCTTCGGTATCAGGATTATATTTCAAAAGCTACTCCCCAGCAGAGATCCGCAGTAAATGGGTCGGTCAAAGTTCCCGCAATCTAGCGGATGTCTTTAACCAAGCTCGTCAAAATTCTCCAGGGATTCTCTTCTTCGATGAAATAGAATCCCTATTTCCCAATCGAGAAAATCTAGGTAGTACTGGTGCAGATTTGGAAAACCAAAACTTGGTCAATCAATTTCTTCAGGAAGTGGATGGTATTCATTCCCAGGAAGGTTATCTTTTTGTTTTAGGTGCAACCAATTATCCTCAAAATGTCGATGCTGCGGTGCGCTCTCGCTTACAAAGAGAAATTCTCATACCTTTACCAGGAGCCAAAGAAATATTGCAATTATTACAGGTCAAAATTCATCCCGATTGGGTATTAGATAAGGATGTTGACCTAAATGTTTATGCTCAAGCTCTAGTTGGTTTATCGGGTCGTGATATTGCTACTGCAATAGAAACCTCAGCACAGTTAGCTTTTGACGATTGGACAGATGGGTTACTGATCATTAAAGATCGCCATTTTCGACAGGCTTTCGGCTCTGGATTAGAATAAAATCATTATATTGACTTTTTAATCACAACATAGACTAGAACTCTTGCAAAAGTTTTTTATGGTATGATAGTAAGTTATAGCCTTACTCAAAAACATTAGGACAATTTTTCAAGGCAGCATCTACACATTCCCTGACGGTTTCAAATTCCTTTAATCTCTGCCGGGGGGGGGCTACAGAAAAGGTCAAAAAGCAGACTGTATAAGGGAAGCAGCTCTTAAACCTTGACGATAATAATCGTTTTTGCCCGTCGAAAAAGAGAGTAATTGGTGAACTAAATCTTGGAAAAATGCTAAAGAATCAGTCCAGTTTTGACCATTCAAAATTATTTACGAAATACATAATTCAAATAAACGTTTTTTCCTGTTCTGAAAGATTGATACATTTCACTATTTTCTACGGCAGCAAATTCCTGAAAAGCTGTTTTGAGAAACCCAGGTACATAACTATCAATAAATTTTTGCTTTCTTTGATTAACCAATAAGAGTGCCTGGACGACCTGGGGTGTAATGTTAGTAGTTTGAATTAGCTCAAACCCCGATTGCTTAAAAATTTGGTTCAGACTTTCCAATTTTTCAACAGAACGAAAGTCAGCCCAAGAAAAAATCCCACCTGGTTTTAATACTCTATACACTTCTTGAATAAACCTAGTCATTGAAGCATAACAATGAGAAGATTCAAGGTTTAAAACCACATCGAAACTATCAGAATCCATAGGTAAAGCTTCAGCATCTCCTAGCTGAAAAGATAAGTTTGTCTGTCTATAAGTTTGACGAGCTACTTGAATATTTTCTTGAGAAAAATCTATTCCTATGATTTTTTTTGGTTTCAAGTAACTTGCGATATATGCTGCTCCACCACCACGCCCTGAACCTACTTCTAAGACTATTTTATCTTGTAAATCCGTTGCTGAAGCCAGATAATGATAGAGTTGAATAAAATAACGATTCTCTTCGTCCTCTTGCCTCAAATTTAAATTGCCCAATTCTGAATTCACATCACAGAAACCATAATTCATAAATTTCCAGTCAAATTGGGGATAAGATCTAACAAGATTTTGATACCACCAACGCCATAAAGTCCGTTTAATCTTCGGGGATAGCTCCAGTAGAAAGAGAAATAATTTTTCCATATATCTAATGCAAAGAAGATAATTAGTTTAACTCTGTAACTGTAGAAGCATTCAAAAAAACCAGTTTATGCAATATAGTTAGGGATTTGTAGTTTCGGGGTTAACATTCTGTTCCAGTAACATACACACTTCTTCATCCGTTGTAGGGGAAAAGTCCTCATACCAAAGACTAACAGCACGAAAAGGCTCTGGGGTAGCTCCGCAGACAACTTTTTCTACTTTTGCTTCTAACTCCTCATAGATATCTGGCGGTGCTATCGGAACAGCAACAACAATCTCCTTTGGCTGCTGTTGCTTGATGATAGATATCGCAGCTTTAAGGGTTAAACCTGTAGCAATACCATCATCAACTAAAATGATAGTGCGATTACTCAAATCAGGGACAGGACGAGAACCACGATAAACTCTCTCCCGTCTTTGTAATTCTTGCCATTCCCTGACAATAACTTCTTTGAGTGCCTTCTCAGAAATTTTTAACTCCGCAACTAAATTTTCATCCAGTTCCATAATTTCCCCTGCACCAATTGCACCCAGAGCCAGTTCTTTATGTCCTGGTACGCCTAATTTCCGCACAACACAGATATCTAAGGGAGCATGGAGAACTTTGGCAATTTGGTATGCTATTGGTACGCCACCACGGGGTAATCCTAAGACCAATACGTCTGGCTTATTGGCATAATCAGGTTTGAGTCTTGAAGCTAGTAATCGACCAGCTTCAACACGGTCACGGAAATATCGAATCATTGACTTCACCTTAGGAGGAGTAACTAGAAAGAAAATTCTCCTTTCAACATTAAGAGACGGGAGTAAACTTATGTATCATTTACTCAGAATAAAAAGAGAAAGTGATAAATTAATAATTGAAGTCTAAAAAGCTTCCCTGACAGAGATTACAGGTTTATTCACATTTGAGAGAGGAGGTCAAATACTCTGTTCAAATTAATATCTGTCTCGTTAACAAGAAACCATAACACCCATCT
>JASJCP010000030.1 GCA_030065935.1 Xenococcaceae cyanobacterium MO_167.B27 | reverse complement strand
GAAACTCTCTGGAGATTTATGAAATATGAGTGGATTGAAAAAGAAGCATATTTGAGTTGGAAAAATTTAGTTGAGTATGTGGAAAACGTTTTAAAAGATTTTGGGACAAAATATACAATTAATTTTGCTTAGGTACTTATGTATTTAGGATAGGAGATTTTTGGTTATGAACAACTATATTCAACCTCTCAACTTATTTCTTTCCACTTTAGCTTTTATGCTAATTGCCCAATGGTACGTCATTCCTGTTCTTAATCGAATGACAAAAGAAGAGGCACTTCAGCCATTGCTCTTGCTCCATTCATTTCGTCATATTGGCTTGATGTTCCTTGCCATCGGTGCTGTAAAGTATGAGCTACCGACTGCATTTGCCGTACCTGCTGCGCTGGGTGATTTGGCAGCATCACTCTTAGCATTTCTAGCACTAGCATTAATTCGACTGCATTGGACACCAGCAATACTCATCGTATGGTTGTTTAATATTGAAGGTACCCTAGATTTATTTAATGCAGTTACCCAAGGTGTTATGAATAACGCATGGGATGGGATGGGTGCTACATTCTGGATTCCCTCTGTTATCGTACCTGCGCTTCTGGTTACACACTACATCATCTTTATGATTCTTTTACGCCCCACTAATACCATTTCTATTGAGACTTGCTACAAATGGGAAGCAGGGGAAGCAGAGGCGGGAAGGGGGGAAATATCTTAACAAATAAACTGTGCAATTCAACATATAACTTAAAATCCCCCCTTTCCGGCAGAGGAAGCAGGGGAGGGGAAAAAAAATAAAAAGTGGGGGGACAGTAATATGTACCTTGACTTTTCAGAATTGGTATAACAATTAAAAAGTCAACACCGCGATTAGAGATGCTTCCTAGCCGGAAGCGGGTCTCGCGGTCAATCAGCATTCAAAAAAAATTGAATCCAAATTCGAGACTGTTCCGTATTCAGGTTTGGTAGTGATTGAACATTTCATTCTTGGCACATAAAAAAAGTGATTGAAACAAGAACCAATGCAGACTGCGAATTTTTGGGATTGGCAAAAGATTGTCAGTCTATCCAACAAGAGGGTAAAGAAAACAGAGCCTAATGTATTTGAAGTGATTAATGCTGATTTGGAAACTAAAACCGACGAGGCAATTTTTGCAGCTTTCAAGGAAGGAGACAGTACTGCTCTGGGAACAATTTATGACCGCTATGGTTTATTAGTCTATCGTTTAGTCTATCGTATGCTGAATAATTCTCAAGAAGCAGAAGATTTAACCCAAGAGATTTTTCTCAGTCTTCAAGAACGTCCTAACTATAACCCTGAACGGGGTTCTTTTTATACCTATTTAATGATGTTAACGCGATCGCGAACTATAGATCGTCTTCGTGCTAAACGTTCTCAAGGAAAATTTTGGCAAGATGTGGGAAAAATGAAGGATTTGCTTGGCAGACCCAATTCGGTAAATCCCATAGAAAGTGTCTCTATCAAAGAGCGGGCTACTCAAGTGAGGAAGGCTCTAGAGAGTTTATCTTCTAACCAACGTCAAATTTTAGAACTCTCTTATTACGAGGGATTAAGTCAATCGGAAATTGCTAAACGTCTCAATCTTCCTTTAGGGACAGTTAAAACTCACAGTCGCAGAGGGCTACTCAAACTTAGAAAAAACTTACACAACTTAGTTACATAGTTAAATGACTAACAATTCTGAGTCTCACAATTTAGAGGAAATTTTAGCAGGATATGTTTTAGGAAATCTGGATGAGACTGAACTAGCTTGGTTGAATGAACAATTAGCAGCTAATCCCGAATTAAGAGAGGAGGTTAAACAACTACAGGCAACTTTAACATTGATGCCCTATGATTTACCGCAAGATGTTCCTGAGTCTAACTTACGTCAAGCAATTTTAAACAATGTGGAGACTAAACCTTCTCATCAACCTAGATTACAGCGTTTGAGTTGGATTATTGGTGCAGTGACGGCTTTTAGTACTCTGTGGTTGGGAATAAATAATTATGGTTTACGACAGCAACTTGCATCAACTAATAGTCAGTTACAAGAGCATCAAGAGTTGATTAGTTTGTTACGTCAACCCAATAATCGTTTAGTTTCTTTCCAAGGATTGGAAACATTCCCTACTGCTTCAGGAAGTTTATTTATTGCTCCCCAAAAGCATAAAGCTGTTTTAGCTTTACAGAATCTACAACCCTTATCAGGAAATCAAGTGTATCGTTTGTGGGCGGTATCTCAGGAAAAGAAAACTGGTTGCGCTAATTTTATTCCTGATAAAGAAGGTAAGGTTCATCTGGAATTATCAAACGATGATTTAAGTAATGCTAATTATCTGTTAATCACCGTTGAACCTGAAGCTGATACACCACAGCCAGAAGGCAATCCTATAATGAAAGGTTACTATTCGTTATGAAAAAATATCCTCGCGTTGTAATTGTCGGTGCTGGTTTTGGGGGTTTACAAGCAGCCCAATCCTTGGCTAATACACCAGTAGAAGTAATTTTAATCGATCGCAATAATTATCACACTTTTATCCCTCTACTGTATCAAGTCGCCACAGCACAATTATCCCCTGAACAAGTAGCTGTCCCTATTCGCAATTTCTTCAGAGGTTGCTCTAATGTTTCTTTTGTTCAAGCTGAAGTGAAACAGATTGATTTTGTCGCCAAAGTTATTGAAGCCCAGGAGCAGACTTTTACTTATGATTATCTAGTGCTAGCTACTGGTAGTCGTAGTCAATTTTTTGGGATTCCATTGGCAAAAAACACCGTTTTTCCCTTAAAAAAGCTGTCTCATGCTATTAATCTTCGTAATCATCTCTTAAACTGTTTTGAACAAGGGGAAAGAGAATCAGATTATGAAAAACGCAAACAGTTATTAACTATCGCTATTGTTGGTGGTGGTGCAACAGGAGTCGAATTAGCAGGTGCATTAGTAGAGTTGGTTACTAATACATTACAAAAAGATTATCCTCGACTCAAACCCCAAGACGTTACTCTAATCCTACTGCAATCAGGCGATCGCTTGTTTACAGAATTTCCTAAGTCACTAGGAGACTATACGGCGAAAAAACTCCGTCGCTTAGGAGTGAAGGTAATGTTGCAATCTAAAGTTTGTCGGGTTTCCTCTGATGGTTTAGAGCTTGATAATGGTACTTATTTTCCTGCTGCTACAGTAATTTGGGCGGTAGGAGTTAAAGGAGCAATTCCCAAAAGCTTTCCTTATCCTCAGACAGAAAAGCAAGGAAAAATTAGTGTCTTACCGACTCTTCAAGTTATCGACTATCCAGAAGTTTTTGCTATTGGCGATTTAGCTGGAGTCAAAACTTTATCAGGGGTTGCACCAGAAGCTTTACAGCAAGGAGTCTATGTGGCTAGTGCTATTAAGCGACAACTTCAAAGAAAACCACTGAAACCTTTTAAGTATTTCAATAAAGGAAGACTAGCCATTATTGGCTGCTATTCAGGAGTGGGGAAAATTGGAAAGTTAAAGCTTACTGGTTTTTTACCCTGGCTTTTTTGGCTAGCTGTTCATGTTGTCTATTTCCCAGACTGGCACAATCGCCTGATAATTCTACTTACTTGGCTACATAATTACATTTTTCGCGATCGTGCAATGCGTTTAATTTTATCACTACCAAAACCAACTACTGTGCCTAAAACAATTCCCCTTAATATCAAGTCCGTTTGAATAACGCTAATTAATAGACCTCTTGCATAAGTGTGAAAAACCTCAGTTGAGTAAAGGCAAAAGGCAAAAGGCAAAAGGCAAAAAATTATCTATTTGGATTTTTTAGTTGATTTTTGCAAGAAGTCTAATGAAGGATAAAGGACTCAGAAGCAAGAAGGGATGAGGAATGAAGGAGAAAGGATGAGGAAAGAGGAAGGATAAATACCTATTACCTACTACCTATTCCCTACTACCTATTCCCTCAATCCTCACTCCTGACCCCTGACCCCTGACCTCTTACCTTACTCCTCATCCCTCATAATTAACCCTAGGAGATTAAACAATGAAAACTACCATTTCTAATGATAAATTTGCCAATTATACTTTATTAATTTTGCGCTGGAGCTTAATAGCTATTTTTCTTTATCATGGACTACCTAAAGCAATTTTTTGGTCAGCAGCAACAGAAAAATTTATTGGTTTTGGACTTCCTGGTTTTTTAGGTCCTATAACAGGTATTGTGGAAGTAATCGCCAGTGTTTTCTTAATTTTTGGTCGCTTTTGGAAGCTAAGTAATTTAGTTTTATTATTTATCATTGCAGGAGCGATCGCAACAGTTCAATTACCTAATTTTTTAGAAGATGCCAAAAAAGTAGCAGGGTTAGAAAGAGATTTATTAATTCTTGTAGGACATTTAATTTTATTAGCTTTTCCCCCTCAAATATCTAGGAAAAAAGTTAATGATTCTCTTGGTTCTCTAGAGACAGAAAATTAAGAACGTAGAATGTAATAATAACTGATAAGTAGTTCCAGTTTATTAAACATTAAATGGTGAAGGTAGGTGTGGGGTATGTAGGATTTTCAAAAAATTGTGTTTCTAGTTTATTTTAAGTTAAATTAGGTTGACTTACTTACTAGCAAATATTCCTGGTTAATTGCTCAACAATTTGATTGATGTAGTTATTAATTTTACTGAAGGTACTGTAAGTAGCTTTTACCTCATATCTTGCACCTCGAAGTCATACCGCCTGAAACTTTAGTTTCAGGCTAAAACAGTAAGTCTATTTTAATAGACTACAAATTTTGTTGATCAAACCTAGGTTTTAGTCCTCTTGAGAGGACACAGGTAGTATCAGCCAAGAAATAAATTTCTTGGTGATGTATCGCTCTGGTGCAAGATATGAGTTTTACCCTAGGATGATTTTCAAACCTGTATCTTTTAATTAGAAGAAAAATTCAGAACTCAGGAGTCAGAATTCACTAAGATTTTTGTACGACTGGGTGATGAATATTGGTTTAAAAACCTGCTCTTTGTGGGCGAAATTAAATCCCAGTATTATTACTTGTTAAAACTCCATCCCTAATCAGTAATCAGTAATCAGTAATAACAATCAATCCCTATTACCTATTGCCTATTACCTATTCTCCATTCCCCATTCCCTTTCCTCACTATGTAATCTATTTTCCATAGCTACTTAATTTAGGTAAAACACGATCGCATACAAATAATGTTCCTGAAGCGACACATAAAGGAATAGTAAATAAATTGATCAGTGGAATACTAATTAAGGCGAGACATACTAAAGCAAAACTAGCACTAGCTGGCAAACTACTAAAAACAATAGCTAATTTTTTCCGAAACTTCAAACGTCTTCTTTCTAGGGCGGAGTCGAGAAAATCTAAACACACAATAATTGCTGTTAAAGTAAAAGAGCCAATGCCAGATACTAAAGTTCCAATCCCTGGAAATAAGTTGATAATAATCAATAAAATACCCACTATAGCAGTTAAAACTAACTTTTTCACTTCATAGAGAATGGCTCTACCAATATCCCTCACAATACTTACTTCAATAATTTCAACTTTACCTGTACGAATTTTCTCTAATTCTTCTGATAATTGTCCATACCAAGGCGCGCCTAATAATACGCCAAATTGAGTCAGAATAAAACCTGTAGCAATTAATAAAATTATTGTTAACAACAAGCGCAAGAGCCAAATTAATACTAAAATTCCATACTCTAGCACCCCTAACCAAGAGGGAAGATTACTAATGAGTTGGTTTAACCAAGAAGACACACTTACTTCAATGTCTGAAGTAATTTCCCACCCAAACAAAAATAATCCTGTATAAAGGGCGATCGCGACAACTAAATTAACTAAAATCGGTATAGTAATATATCCCCAAAGCCGTGGATTTTGCCAAAAAACAACAATCGCTTTTAAAGGATAGGTTGCACCTGCTATTGTCCCAAAACCGCCTAAAATTCTTTTCATTTATTAATGAGTCAACAATTAACAAGGGGAAAGCAGCAAGCATACTGGTTATGTTTTGGTATTAGCTTACTGATTCCTTTCTATTTTGGACTAATATCTCTATATTTTGCTTTCCATGATGATTATATAGTTCAAGATGATGCCAGACAGCACATAGTTTGGTTACAAAGATATGTCGATCCTAGTTTATTTCCTGATGATGCGATCGCTGACTATTTTACCAGTGTTGCGCGGATTGGTTATAAAAGTTTTTATTGGCTACTAGCTAAATTAGGAATTGAGCCAATTATCACCGCTAAGATATTACCTTTATTGTTAGCTATTATTGCTACTTATTATTTATTTCTCTTCACTTACTCGATTTTACCTCTTCCCATTAGCTCTTTCTGGAGTTGTTTATTTTTCAATCAATTAATCTGGCTCAATGATGATTTAGTTTCTGATACTCCTAGAGCTTTTATTTATCCTTTATTTGCTGCTTTTCTTTATTATTTTAGTAAGCGATCGCTGATTCCGAGTTTAATAGTTATGGCGATACAAGGATTATTCTATCCTCAAATTTTATTAGTACAACTGGCTACTATTTTTATAACTCTTCTCAACTAATATAGTTCTGATTTAACAGATATCCAAAAAATTATCACTCAGTATAAAATCAATTATTTTTTGCTAGATGGTGACGCTTTTACCAAAGATTACTTACAGCAAAAAGATTGGTTAATTAATAGCTCTTTTAAAGAAATTACCCAAAATGCGATCGCCAAAATCAGTAGAGCCGAAGCATTAGAACTCACCAAATTAATAGCGCAGAAAGAATGTATACTATTAAACAGTAACAATTTGTATTTATTAGAAGCTGAGTGCATCCAAAATTATCAGCTTAATTAACATACAAATCTCGATTAGAATAAATTTTTTACATTTTTTTAAATAAGTTGATGCTGATTTAACCGATCTCCGTAATATCTCTGTGATGTAAGAGCTAATAAAGATACAAGAAAAATAGTTATTTTACGGGATGTGGTGCTATGAAGAGAAGTTATACTATTAAGCTCGGAAATTATGAAGACCGCAGCTATTAGAAAGGAAAGTTTCTAATTTTTGATATGACAATTAAGTATTTTGGCAGCATTCACAACTATCTTGTAGTGGTTTATCGCACCCCTACTATAGGTTGGCGATACAGTATTATGCTCCATGACGGTAGCTTATTTCAACCCTACGACTTGTATAAAACTTGGGAAGAAGCTTATGAAGTAGCCAAAAATATTATTTACTTGGTTATATCCAGTGATGTACATCAAGAAAGCATCTGAGATGAAGGATATATCAGGGATGAAGGATGAAGGATGAGGGATAAAGGATGAGGAAGTAATCAGTTATCAGTAATCAGTTATCAGTTATCAGTAGAGAGTGAACAGAAAGAATGAGAGATGAAAGATTTGCGGATGAATAAGTAATCAGCCTTATTTCCCCAATTCCTCAATCGCGAAGCGACTACCGAAGGTCTCCCCCAATCCCCCAAGTCCCCAAGTCCCCAAGTCCCCCCGGGAGGAGACTTAATATATCTAGGTATTGAACCCAAAAGAGGAGGACACGGGTGAGCCGTGCGACGGCTCACCGTAAGATGTCCGTATCGACTTTGTCATGAAGTCTCCTTCGGTGCCCCAATCACCATTCCCCAATCACCATTCCCCCCGGGAGGAGACTTAATATATCTAGGTATTGAACCCAAAATAGATCGGTTTTGTAATGAAGTCTCCTTCGGTGCCCCAATCCCCCAATCCCCCCCATCTGTACCAAACTTAAATAGAAATGGTATTACAAGGGTCGATAGACACGGTAGTTGATACTGGGGAAGATATTATCAATCTTCTCTACCTTCTCTAACCAGCCAGAATCTATTTTGCCGATTAAGATATCCTCATACAGCTTATTGAATCTTAGTAAATGTGATCGCGTTCTTCTTACTGCATAAGGTACCATTGTGCCAGTACGCATAATAAATGCCCAATCAGAAGACTGCGCCAGTAACAATTCTCTTGCAGCTTGATTCAAAGCTTTCCATTCCAATTCATCTACTGGTTCTCGTGAACCTAACTGAATCATTCTTTCTGCTGCTTTATGTAGATGGGGATAAATCCAAGCATTAGTTTCATTTAACCAATATTCGTGGAAACCTTTATAACCCCAACTAGACTGGGAAGGACGACATACTTGTTGAGTAGGATTGCCTCTGAGATAATCAGAAAGATGAGTCATGTCATAAGTATTTTGGTCGTGCCAACTCTTACGGAAGAGAAAATCAATAAACCAAGGACCCTCATACCACCAGTGACCAAATAATTCCGCATCGTAGGGAGAAACCACAATGGGAGGACGGTGCATAAATCCAGCTAAATGCTGAATCTGCTGACCTCGATTGTACATAAAGTTCCCTGCGTGTTCTGCTGCTTTTTCTTTCGCCCAATAGGGGTCGTAGAGAGCTTTTTCAGATAATCCTCCATCCCTAGCAGTAATCTTGTGATATTTGATTCCAGTATTTTTCCTTTGACCATTGGGCATAATATAGGGCTTGATATACTCATATTCTGCTTCCCAACCCAAATCTTTGTAAAATTCCCGATATTCAGGGTCGCCAGGATACCCTACTTGAGAAGACCACACTTGCTGAGAAGATTCGTGATCTCGACCAAAAGCAGCAACACCTGTTTCAGTGAAAATTGGAGCATAGCTACCAAAACGAGGGCGAGGACGAGCATATAAAAGCCCATGACCATCCATCAAGAAATAGCGCAGACCAGCATCCGCTAGCATCCTTTCCAAGCCTTCATAATAAGCACACTCAGGTAGCCAGATTCCTTTGGGGGGACGACCAAAGTTTTCTTCATAATGTTCACAAGCCACCTGAATTTGCGCCCAGACAGCTTGGGGATACATTTTCATTAGCGGTAAATAACCGTGAGTTGCACCGCAGGTAATGATATCGAGATTATTACTATCAAGAAACTGTTTAAAAGCTGTCACTAGGTCACAGTCGTAACTTTCCCAAGTTTCACGAATCTGACTGAATGAGTTAGCATAGTACTCCGCAAGATAACGAACGTGACCATTGTGTTGATTATGGTCAATTTCCTTTTCCGCTAACTCCTGCAATAGAGCTAAATGCTCATCATAACGCTCCTGTAACAGTGGATCTCTCAACATCGACACCAAAGGGGGTGTCATACTCATTGTCATTTTGAAGTCAATGCCATCTCGCTTTAAGCCTTCAAAAACTTGCAGCAAGGGGACATAAGTTTCAGTAATTGCCTCGAATAACCACTCTTCTTCTAAGACATAATCACTTTCTGGATGTCTTACAAATGGTAGGTGGGCATGAAGAACTAAAGCAAGATAACCAAGAGCCATGATAATATTTCCGCAACTTTGTTAGTTAATGGTTGAAGCAATTTTGGTAAAGTTTATGATATCTTAAGATTATCCACCAAAAAAGTTTATTCAAAAACATAAAGTTAAAATTTAGGGTAATAAATCTTTAGGTGTATTATTCAGAGTTTATATTTGTGCCAACTATCAATCAAGAAGTAATAAACACCTAGGCTTCTTTTATGTGACAATCGCATAAAATGTAAACTTAGGAAAATCGACTCTTAAATTAGCTTAGTTTTATCTCTAGTGTTGCAGTTGTATAATAATCAAGAAGATTATTGGCAAGAGGTTTCTGGACAAAATTCTCTCCAACTACTATTGTTCGTTAATGAACGCCCCACGTCCCAGGAAAATACACGGCAAATTCGAGTATTTTTAGAAAACTTGAAAGCTACTAACAATTTTAAGTTAGATGTCATAGATATTGGGAAGCAGCCCCATTTAGTAGAATATTTCAAGCTTATAGCGACTCCTGCTCTGGTCAAGATATCCCCTAGCCCCCAGCAAACCCTAGCAGGAAGTAATCTAATTTCTCAGTTAGAGGAATGGTGGCCCAGATGGCAAGCATCCTTAAAAAAACAATCTGACAACAATTCCCACAATACAGGAAAGTCAAAGCCATTATCATCTTCGTCCAGAACTAATCCCGTACAATACTCTGAGGAGTTAATTCGCCTATCTGATGAGATTTTTAGTTTGCAGCGAGAAAAAGAAGAATTATCCGAACAATTAAAATTTAAAGATCAAATTTTGGCAATGCTGGCTCACGATCTTCGGAGTCCTCTGACCGCAGCATCTCTGGCAATGGAAACTTTAGAATTGTCAGAAACCCAGAAAGATAAAGCCCAGAGAGGGGAATTGAGAAACCAACTATATGAACAGTCTCGCCGTCAGTTTGGGATTATGAAACGCATGATTGGAGACTTGCTAGAAGCATCTCGCAGTGTCAGTGCTAAACTAGAGGTCGAACCCCGCAAAATGGATTTAAAACATTTATGCCAAGATGCGATCGCTCTAATGAGCAAACAACTAAAAGCCAAATCCCAAACCCTCACAAAAGACATACCCCAAGATATCCCTTCTGTTTATGTAGATGAAGAACTAGTCCGTCAGTTACTCGTTAATCTTCTGGATAATGCCATTAAATATACCCCTGAAGGTGGTCAAATATCCCTATCCGTCTTGCACCGTACTAGTCAAAAAGTACAAGTAAGTGTCTGTGATACTGGGCCTGGTATTCCCCCAGAAAAACAAGAACATATTTTTGAAGGACACTTTCGCTTGAAACGGGATGAAGAGCAGGAAGGATATGGCTTAGGGCTTTCTCTGTGTCGTAAAATTGCTCGCGCCCATTATGGTCAAATTTGGGTAGATAGTTCTCCAAATCGTGGTAGTTGTTTCCACTTTACCTTACCTGTCTATCGCTCTTAAATTGACACTCACCGCCCTAAAAGTGCGGTGATTCTTGGTTCAACGAGTCTCCGTTAGACAGCAGGATTGCTCCAACTGCCCAAGAGGGAGTCTCTCCCCAAGCGTAGATTCCGCTATGCCCTAGCGTATTTAATCCTTTTTGCAGAATGTTGATAGCAGCATTAACGTCTCTATCCTCAATATATCCACACCCACAAATATGGGTTCTAGTAGAAAGAGATTTTTTAACTACTGCACCACAATTAGAACAGATTTGGCTTGTATGGTGCGGTGGAACTGCTACCGTTGCTTTTCCATACTTGTGACCAAAATATTCTAGCCACTGCCTAAATGTTGACCATCCTGCATCACTTATCGACTTAGCCAGCTTTCGATTTCTAACCATACCTTTAACATTTAAATCTTCATAGGCGACCAAATCGTTAGATTGGATTACGCAGTATGCTACTCTCTTGCAATACTCTTGACGTTGCCTACTTACTTTTAAATGCTTCCGCGCATATCGAATTCTAGCTTTGTGATAATTTTGAGATTGAGCGCGAGCTACGCGGAGGTTTCCTCCGCTTGTAGAATCGCGCTGTTGTGGTTTACCCTTTTGATACTTTTTAGACTTTTTCCTGTTAGCTCTATTTAGCTGCTTTTCAGCTTTTCTGTAAAACTGAGGAATTGGTTCAGTGTATCCATTTGAGTCGGCGTAGAATTCCTTCAAGCCCACATCAATTCCCAAGCATTTTTGCGTAACAGGAAACGGCTTGACCGTATCTCTAGGATCAAGTTTTAAAACAAATTGAACGTAATATCCATCAGCACGCTTAATGATTCTGCATCTTTTAAACTGTTCTAACTGAAAATAATTCAAGTCTCTACTTACTATCAGTTTGAGCGTTCCTATTCCTTTTTTATCGGTAAAGGTTATTTGTTTTCTGTCTTCAGATAATTTCCATCCAGAGACTTTGTATTCCACTGAACGAAAATGTTTTTTAAATCTTGGATAAGCCTTCTTTCCAGGAATATTTTTCTTGCAGTTATCAAAAAAGCGACTGATACTAGACCAGGTTCTTTCTACAGCGCATTGTGTTGCATGAGAGTTTAAATCTCTTACAAACTGATACTCTTTTCTAAGCTGAGTATTGTATTTGTAGATATCGTACTTTCCCACCCCCCGATTATCCATCCAATATCTGAGACATTTGTTGCGGACAAATTGAGCCGTTTTAATTGCCTCTTCTATGGCTAGACATTGCCGAGGTTTTGGTTTACGAACTTTGAACTCTAGGACAAACATTTGACGCTGTATTTACTAGCGTCATTATAACACCAAATACAATATAATAAACTGGTCGCCCTAAAGGGCGGGGCTTGAACCCATGCTCACAAGGGTCAAAAAAATCCTAGTAGAAAGATCAGTAGCTATACTCATATCTTGCACCTCGATCCCCTACCGCCATTAACTGAAGTTTCGCGGATTAAACAATAAGTCTATTAAAATAGACTATAAATTTTATAAAAACTACATAAGAGTCCTCTTAAGTAGGGGTTTGGCATCTCCTTACCCCTACTTAAGCTATTAGCCAAGAAATTAATTTCTTGGTGATTTATCGCCCTTAAAACCCTCTGGTTTTTTGTGACCATACCTTAGTAGGTAAGCCCCAAATATAGATAAATCCTTCAGCAGCTTTGTGATCAAATTGGTCATCTGCCCCATAGGTAGCTAAATCAGGAGTATAAATCGAATTATCAGATTTACGACCTACAATTACAGCATTACCTTTAAAGAGTTTGATTCGCACAATACCAGATACAGTTTCTTGAGTCTTTTCAATGAATCCATCTAGAGCCTGTTTCAGAGGAGAGTACCACAATCCTTGATAAATTAATTCACCGTAAGTTTGTTCAATCCCTCGTTTATAGCGAGTAACATCCCCAGTGAGAGTCAAGCTTTCTAAATCTCGGTGAGCTTGAATCAGTACTAATAAAGCTGGAGTTTCATAGATTTCTCGTGATTTAATACCGACGACGCGGTTTTCAATCATATCGATTCTTCCTACCCCATGATTACCTACAATTTCATTGAGTTGGGAAATTAGAGCCACTGGCTGTAAAGAATTGCCGTTAATGCTTACAGGAATCCCTTTTTCAAAGCCAATTTCCACATATTCTGGCTCATCGGGAGTATCCGCGATAGCCTTAGTCAGAGCATAAATTTCTTCTGGAGGCTCGGTCATTGGGTCTTCTAGGGGACCTGCTTCAATACTACGACCAAGCAAATTACGGTCAATACTGTAAGGAGAGGATTTTTTCACAGGAGACTCAATCCCGAATTTTTCTCCATAAGCGATAGTTTCTTCCCGACTCATCCCCCATTCCCTAGCAGGGGCTAAAACTTTGAGATTAGGATTGAGTGCCATAATAGCCACATCAAACCTAACTTGGTCATTACCCTTTCCTGTACAGCCGTGAGCTACTGCATCTGCACCATATTTTTCCGCAGCATCTACCAATAATTTAGCAATCAACGGTCGAGCTAAGGCAGTAGAAAGAGGATAACGGTTTTCGTATAAAGTATTAGCTTGAATTGCAGGGAAAACATAATCCTTAACGAATGCTTCAGTAGCATCTTCCACCAAGGACTCTACTGCACCGCATTTTAAAGCTTTTTCTTGAATTGGTTTCAATTCTTCCCCTTGTCCCAAATCTGCTGCAAGGGTAATAACTTCCTTAACTCCCCACTCATGAATGAGGTAAGGAATACAAACAGAGGTATCCACACCCCCTGAATAGGCTAATACAACTTTTTCTGCGCGACCCATAATATTTGTTAACTCTGTAAAAAGACCAATGGCATATTGTAACGGATACAAGAAAGATTAATACTGGACTAATTCTTAGTTTTTCCGATATTTCTAGTCCTAAACTAAGCAATAGATAGCATCATCTCCTCGACTTCATCATGATTTTAGTAATTCAGATAGCTCTTAACCCAAAAAAATTTTTTCAAGAAACGATAAGATATTCATTACATACTCCCTGGAAGAAATCACATTTTTGGTGTGTGAGTTGCTGTGCTTTAGGGGGAATAGCTTTGATGTTGCTAACCGCAAACCTGACTATAGCTCAAAATATCGAACTAAATTCTATGGTACTTACACAAACTCAGATCAGCGAAAAAATTAAGATACTATCAGACTGGACTCTGAACGGTAAAGAAATTACTCGCACTTTCCAATTTTCTGACTTCATCGCTGCTATTGATTTTGTCAATAAACTAGTTGAGCCAGCAGAAGCAGCAGGACACCACCCTGATATTGACATATCTTACAACAAGGTAACAATTAGTCTGACTACTCATGATGCAGGAGGGCTAACTGATAAAGACTTTGCTCTAGCAGAGACTATTTCTCAGTTAGCAAAATAATACTTCTAAGGTGGGCATTGCCCACCCTACTTCTAAACTCTTTCTCGTTTGAGATTCTTGAATTTATCTAGTAATCTGTCTGCCCAATATTTAACATCATAAGTTGTGACAGTTTGATACATTTTCTCCATTCTTGTCTGTTGTTCTTCTTTCGACATCACCAAAGCTTTTTCAATAGCTTCATCCATAAGGTTAACAGAATAGGGATTGGTTAAAATTGCTTCTGGTAACTCTACCGCAGCACCAACAAATTCTGATAGGACCAAAACCCCATCTTTTCCTTCATGAGCCACCACATATTCTTTAGCTACCAGATTTAAACCATCTCTTAAAGGGGTTGTCCAACAAATATCCGCAGCTTTGTAGTAGCAAAATAAGTCTCTTAAAGGTACGGGTTGAGTAAAGAGTAAGATTGGTGTCCATCCCAACTTAGCAAAACGCCCATTAATTTTACCTACTACTTGCTCAATTTGGCTTTGGGCTGTTTTATAAACTCGCATTCCAGCAGCAGGTTGTACACAAGTCATAATAAAATTGATTTTGCCATGTAAATCAGGACGACGTTCTAATAAACGACCATAAGCTTCTAGTTTTTCCTGATTACCTTTTACATAATCCACTCTACCAGCAGCAATAATTAGTTTTCTCCCCTGTAACTCTTCTTTAACTTGAGTTAATCTTTCTTGGGTTTCTGGCTCCGCTAATATTGATTGGATGAATTGAGGATTTGTCCCCACAGGAAAAGCATCTATATTAATAACTTGTCCTTCGTAGCTTAACTGGGTAGTGACTTCTGGCTCAGCTAAAGCTATTCCTACAGGAGTCATATGTCCTTCTGTCACCGATTCTCGTTTCAACACTTTAACTGGTTTCAGACTGCGAGCGACATTGACAAAGTTTTCTGCATACCGAGGAATATGAAAGCCTACAATATCACAGCATAAGAGACTTTCTACAATCCTATCCCGCCACGGCAAGATATTAAATACATCTACAGAAGGGAAAGGAGTGTGATGGAAGAAAGCAATTCGTGCATTGGGCTTTTGCTCTCTGATATACTGTGGTGCTAGCCAAAGGTTATAGTCATGAATCCAAATTAGAGCATCATCTGCTGCTTCTTCACAAGCTGCGTTTGCAAACAAGCGATTAATATTTTGGAAGTTTTCCCAGTCAGTAGATTCAGAAGTGAAGTGGAAAGGAAAAGAATGTAGAATTGGCCAGAAGGCTTCTTTGGAGGTTATGTGATAAAAATCTTTAACTTCTTGTGCATTGAGGGGGATGCGTAATACATTATAGTTTCCTTCCCCTTCTATCTGAACTTTTGGCTCAAAATTAGCTTTTTGTTTGGCGGTTATTTGTTTCCAGGCAATCCATGTGCCTCTATTTACATCAGCAAAGAAGCTTTTTAATGTAGGAACAATACCGTTGGGACTCTTTTTCCGAATATAGATAGTTTTACCATCTTTTACTACTTCATCATAAGGTTCGCGATGGTAAAGAATTACTAAAGAAGATTTCATAATTTTATTAGACTGCTTGGTGTTAATTCCCTATTTTGGGATCTGTTTACGATTATTCTGACGGGAATTAAGTTGTATTTTTGATAAGCTTTGTTAATTTAACTTTGACAATAAAGCCTCGTAGTTTATATTTGAGAGAATTAGCCTTTGTTTCACTACATCTTGTAGATTAGACTTCATAATAATTGCTACTTTACCAGAGTTACTAAACAATTATTTATGTATCTTTATTAAACAGCGTCAAATTATTGAGTTTTAGTTAAGATTGGTCTTCTAGGCTATTTAAAAGTGTTTTTAGATTAGGCAAATTGTATTGTTATCTAAACTTGACCTAATAGGCTTTGGGTTGAATTATTTTTTGGTACATATTTTACCCTCTGTAACTATCATCCCGCCCGCTCAAAGTCATACTAGCAGGGGGTTAATTGAATTTAAAAGAAACTTTATATAGATAACAATTTGGCAAAAAGTATGTCAAACTAGATCAGCAGATTGTAGCCAAGAGAATAAGGGAAAACCGAATGGTAATCGCACAAAGTGAATCTGTTAGGTTAGTACCCGAAGAAACAGGTAAGATGTTAGCCTGGGCATCGGGATTAGAGTCATCAACCAATACATTTTTAGAACAAGCAAAAGCTTTGGCTCGCAGATTAGGAGCTTATTATCGTCCTGATGGTCTGACAGAATTTGGTTTTTGGGTACCCAGATTAATTGGCGATGTTTTACACGAAAGAGAAATTTATTTAGAGATTTTCACCCCCTTAGAATCTCTAGATTGGCAAGCAAAAGAACAAAGAGTTAAATTTAAACGCGATCGCCTACACTTAGAACAACAAGGAGAATATTTTTGGGGTGTAGTAGCAGGATTGCAAGCAGGAAATAGGGAACAAGCAGGTTCATTCTATTGGTTGCGCTATTGCGATCTCAATGACAAGTTACAAACCATTCGAGATATCCTACCTCATTCTCTTCCTTACGGAGTTTTTGCCCCAGCAGAACTTTATGATATTGATAGTCTGCAAAAAAATCGAAGGGACTTAGACTATTTACGTCGTACTGGGACGAAAGAAGGGAAAAAGATTCCCAGAGTAGATGCACCCAGTAACATATTGCAGATTCATATTGGTACAGCTTCCCCAGAAGGAACTTTGGAAGGGCTGACTAAGTTATATGGACGTATTGCCCAAAAAATTCGCCAGAATCTGCCTCTAAGTCCAGCAGAACGCAATTATGTGGGCTATGATGCTGTTCAATTACTCCCAACAGAACCTACTATTGAATATCGAGATCAATATACTGCTGAGAGTGAATTTTTCTCATTTGTGGAAGAAGATGAGGAAGAATCAGGAGAAGTCGTAGAAATTGAACTCAGTAAACCTCATACCCAAGATTGGGGCTATGATGTGCCAATAATTGGCTCTAGCACCACTAATCCTGCTCTATTGGGTAGTTTGCGCCCTGATGAAGTAATTGATTTTATTGCGACTCTCCATAATTTCCCGAATCACCCCATAGAAGTAATCTACGATTTAGTTTATGGACACGCAGATAATCAAAGTGAGTTATTGATTCCCCATCAGTTTCTCAAAGGCCCTAATATGTATGGTCAGGACTTGAATCATCAGTTTCCAGTAGTGCGGGCTATTTTGTTAGAAATGCAGCGACGTAAAATTAATACGGGGGCTGATGGTATTAGGATTGATGGAGGTCAAGATTTCCGCTTTTTTAATCCCCTTTCAGGAAGAGTTGAACAAGATGATGCTTATCTATTAGAGATGAGTAATGTGGTTCAAGAAATCGCAGGTTATAAAAGACTATTATTTACTATCTTTGAGGATGGTCGTCCTTGGCCCGAAGAAGGTTGGGAAGAAAAATCCCGTTATCGAGAATTAATTGAACTCAAATCAGAATCCTATCAGTGGGGACCTTTAATTTTTGCCCATAATACTCCTTCTTTGAAAGGTTTTTGGGAACGTAAATGGTCGAGGGTTTTAGAAGTGATGACCATGGGCGATCACTGGATTACAGGTTGTGGTAATCACGATACCGTCAGAAGAGGTAATCAGATAGACTTAAACAAGCCAATTAATTGGCATCTCGGGACAAATCTCCCAGAAGTAATCCTTAATGCCTACGATAATCCTGCGGTAACTTTATGGGTATATGGTTTCAGTCCAGGCTTACCTATGGACTTTCTCAACGCCACAATGCACGCTCCCTGGTTATTTTTCCGCAACACTGACGAAAGGTACGGGGTAAAAGTAGTTTCCGAAGAAATTGGGTTTTTGAGTTGGCAAATTACACCGAAAATGTATAGCCAAACCCATTGCTTTACTCGCTTAAAATTATTGGGATTTAGGCAACTTAAGCAACTGCAAGAATTTGGTCAAGCTCTAAATTTAGCAATGATCCAGCAAGACCATGTTTTAGCAGATGTAGTAGAAATATTGCGCTCTTGTGTCGAAAAAAACCCCTTCTCTGATATTCCCCCTTTCAAAGAACTCAGTCGAGGCGGAATGGTACGTTTTCTCAAAAAATTAGATGAAGACAGACTGAAAAACTTTGCCTTAATGTTTATGGAAGATTGCTTTCAGGTTTGCAACGTATCCTATTATGGCTCAAGTTTAAATCCAGAACAAACTCAATTTAACTTAGCTCTGAGAGAGCTTCGTCATCAGCATCCTTGGTTAGCAGAAAATATTACAGACAGCGATCGCTTTGATAAGATTAGTGAAGCAGAAAGAACCATTTTTTATGGAGTTCGTTCCAACCCTGACAAGACAGAAACAGTAGCAATGGTTTCCCATTTAGAAGGAGAACCCATAACTCTCAATCTCCTAGAATTATTAGAAATAGATGAAGAAAAATGGGAAGTTGCGATCGCATCTCCAGGCTTGGTAGTCAATGATTTAACTGCTCTGACCTTGAGTAATAGTGATGGGTTGCTATTAAAACCAATTAAATCTTGATTATTAACTTTCTTCCAAAAAGGGATGAGGAGTGAGGTAATAGGTCAGAGGTCAGGGGTCAGGGGGATTGATTTTTATTACTTGTTACTTATTACTTATTACTTTTTTCTGAGTCCTTCATCCCTGATCCTTCCTCCTTTCCTCAACGTATTCACTATAAAAACTGTCCTTGAGATAGAACAAATCTAGGGTAAAAAAAACTAAGGTAAAGATAGTAAAGTTCATCAATTTAAACTTATAATTTGAGTTTCTTAATGATTCAATCAGCTTCCTCGTCTAATATTAGGAACGAAAAAGTAAATTCTCGTGTATCTCCCTGGTTAGCAGGTCTAGTATATCCTCTGGGTAGTTATATAGTTCTTCCCCTATTTTTTGACAAAATTGAAATTACAGGACAAGAAAATATACCCCAGGATGGTGCTGTAATTGTTGCACCCACCCATCGTTCTCGCTGGGATGCACTAATTATTCCCTATGCAGTTGGAAGATTAGTCAGTGGTCGAGATTTGCGTTTTATGGTTTCCTCCAACGAAGTGAAGGGATTACAAGGCTGGTTTATGGGTCGTATGGGTGCATTTCCCGTTGATACCGAAAAACCTGGAATTGATAGTTTGCGTCATAGTGCAGAGTTACTTCGAGAAGAAGAGATGCTAGTAATTTTTCCTGAAGGTGGTATCTTTCGCGAAACAAAAGTTCAGAATCTCAAAAGAGGTACCGCTCTCATTGCTCTAGGGGTAGAATCTGAGGCAGTGGGCAATCAAGTTAAAATTTTACCCGTCAGTGTTAAATATAGTCAGAGTTACCCTAGTTGGGGAGCAAAAGTCAATGTAGATATTGGCTTACCTCTCAATGTGGAGGAATATATCACAAACTCTCTACGCCAAAGTTCACAAAAATTAACCAAAGACCTTTATTATAGATTAAAAGAACTCCATGAAACAGAACCCGAACTTGCCCAATCCCACAGTGCTTAAGACTGGAACTAATTAGGTATCCGGAAGATACTGGGAATTTTGTAGCTTTTCTCTGCTATTTTTCGAGGTCGGAAAACTCTGAATTATGTTAAATCAAAAGATATGATGATTTAGATGAAAATTTCAGGCATTAGAATTCTAGGCATAATAAACTGGTGAGTATACAATATCGGCTTAAGTTCCGATATAAATCAATAAAAGTTAATTTGTCTTGACTAAGGTTCTATCAGCCTCCAGTTTATGAAAAAAGTCAAGATTAGCGCAAAAAATATGGAGCGCAACTACCAGCCAAGAATATCTATGTCCAACCCTGAGCTAAAAATCCAATGCTCAAACTCTCATTGTGCAGCTTTTAATGCTGTTGAGAGTCGTTTCTGTAAGCGTTGCAAAACTCCTATAGTAAAACGGTATCTTTGGGCAATAAAACCCATTGAACTTCAACCAGAAGCACAAATAGTCAGTGGGTCACAGAAATTATCAGGTACAATGGTTGGCGATCGCTATTTTGCCCTAACAGACAGAATTGTTATAGATACTAAACCAGGATTATTACCACAAATTCCTGAAGAACTATCACCAGAAATTACTACCTACCTCAAATTATCTTCCTATTACCCCCACATTCCCCAGGTCTATGGTCAACTTGATAGCACTGATATTTGGCTTTTAGACTACGGAACAGTTCCTTTAAAATCATCTGGTAGATTACTCTATCCCCAATTAATTCCACAGATTACTTTTGTATGGTCTGAAGCCACTCCCCAAAGACAACTTAACTGGTTGTTACAGATCGCTAAACTGTGGAAACCCTTACAAAACAAAGGAGTAGCCTCCACACTACTCACTCCTTTCTTACTCAAAGTCAATGGCTCTTTACTACAACTGCTACAACTGAAAACTGACGAGGAAACTCAACCAACTCTTCAACAATTAGGAACTTGTTGGGCACAATTGAGCCAAACAGCCAACCCCATAATTCAGGAAATCCTAACCCAATTGTGTGAGCGTTTAGAAAATGGTTCAATTGATACCATAGAACAGGTGATTGCACTGTTAAATCGAGCCTTAGAAGTTTGTAGCCAATATCAAGAATATTCTTATCAAGTTTTTGCTTGTAGCGATTCGGGTCCCAATCGAGATAATAATGAAGATGCTGCTTATCCTGTAAGTGAGAACCCGATCAATATTTCTCAAGACAATAACTCTCTAGCAATAGTGTGTGATGGAGTTGGGGGTCATGATGGGGGGGAAATTGCTTCCCAAGAAACAATTGATTACTTACAATCTCGTATAGCTGAGTTACCCTTGGCTCAATACCACACCAACCCAGAAAATATCCTCAAAAAACTTACTAGTTATATTAACGAAGCTAATGATGCTATTAGTAAGCGTAATGATAGCGAGCAACGTCAAGAAAGACAACGAATGGGTACAACCCTAGTAATGACCTTAGCTAGAAATCATCAAGTGTATTGTACTCATGTGGGAGACTCTAGAATTTACTGGATTACCAAGAAAAGTTGTCATCAAATTACCATAGATGATGATTTAGCCTCACGAGAAGTAAGACTGGGTTATGCAGTATATCGAGATGCTCTTCAATATCCTTCCGCAGGAGCTTTGATTCAAGCTTTGGGTATGCGAGACTCCGCTATGTTACACCCTAATGGCAAACATTTTGTGATTGATGATGACGGTATTTTGTTACTTTGTAGTGATGGTTTGAGTGATTTTGATCGAGTAGAACAATATTGGCATAGTATCATTGTTCCTGTATTAAAGGATCAAGTTGATATTAAACAAGCGGTTCAAAGATTGATCAAAATTGCTAACGAACGAAATGGTCACGATAATGTCACGATCGCTCTAATGTATTGTAAAGTCAATCCTAAAGCTGACATCTTCCTTACTCCTATACCCTGGTCAAGAGTAGAATCTGCTATAGAAGAATCTATAATGTGGTGTGAGATAAATCTGAATGATGATATTTTACCTGACACTAAACCTTTTGTCGAAGAATCCCCAACAACCTTACAAAAAACCATCAGAGTAGCTAAAAAATCTAAATCGCTTTGGTGGAAGCTTATTGTAGTAGGATTAATTATTTCAGTTAGTGCTAGTCTCTTATTTTATGTTTTACCCAAAATCACTAACAAACAAAATCAAGGTGATAGTTCAGAACAGCTTGACCTTCCTATTGAGCCTGATTCCATTAATCAAGATGATTCCCTAAATCCTTAATATATTCCGATCTAGTACCATTAATCGCGGTCTTTTGCCTTAACTTACATTTATTAGGCAAAATGTCATTGGCGGATACATTGGTAAAGACAAAAAACAATAGGCTGAACATTATGAGTTATCGTATGAAGCGTAGTGCTTACGCAGATACCTATGGCGCAACGACAGGCGATCGCGTAAGATTAGCAGATACGGAATTATTTATTGAGGTAGAACGGGACTATACTACCTATGGGGATGAAGTAAAGTTCGGTGGTGGTAAAGTAATCCGCGATGGAATGGGACAATCTCCTATCTCTAGAGAAGATGGGGCGGTAGATACGGTAATTACCAACGCTTTAATCTTAGATTGGTGGGGAGTTGTCAAAGCGGATGTAGGAATTAAAGACGGAAAGATATTTAAAATTGGGAAAGCAGGAAACCCCTATATTCAAGATAATGTGGATATTATTATCGGTGCTTCCACAGAGATCATCGCTGGAGAAGGAATGATCCTGACTGCTGGAGGTATTGATAGCCATATTCATTTTATCTGTCCCCAACAAATCGAAACGGCGATCGCATCTGGCATTACTACTATGATAGGAGGTGGTACAGGACCAGCAACAGGAACAAATGCTACTACCTGTACTCCTGGTGCATGGCATATGTGGCGGATGTTACAAGCTGCGGATGCTTTCCCAATGAATTTGGGCTTTTTAGGTAAGGGAAATAGTGCCAAACCAGAAGCCTTAGTTGAACAGCTTTTAGCTGGTGCGATGGGTTTAAAACTCCATGAAGACTGGGGGACAACTCCTGCTGCTATTGATACTTGTTTATCTGTCGCAGATGAATATGATGTTCAGGTAGCCATTCATACCGACACTCTTAACGAGGCTGGTTTTGTAGAAAATACGATCGCTGCTTTTAAAGACAGAGTAATTCATACTTATCATACCGAAGGTGCAGGAGGAGGACACGCCCCAGATATTATTAAAGTCTGCGGACAGAGTAATGTGTTACCTTCTTCCACTAACCCCACTCGCCCCTTTACCGTTAATACTTTAGAAGAACATCTCGATATGTTGATGGTATGTCACCATCTAGATAAAAACATCCCTGAAGATGTGGCTTTTGCCGAATCCCGTATTCGTCGAGAAACCATTGCAGCCGAAGATATCTTACACGACTTAGGGGCATTCAGTATGATTGCTTCCGACTCTCAAGCTATGGGAAGAGTGGGAGAAGTCATTATCCGCACCTGGCAAACTGCCCATAAAATGAAACTACAACGAGGCGTACTCCCCTCTCCTGTGGGGGAGAGGTCAGATAATTTCCGCGCTAAACGCTATATTGCGAAATACACCATTAATCCTGCTATTACCCACGGTATTGCTGACTATGTTGGTTCAATAGAAGCAGGGAAACTCGCCGATCTCTGTCTCTGGAAACCAGCCTTTTTCGGGGTTAAACCAGAAATAGTTATTAAAGGAGGTGCGATCGCCTGGTCGCAAATGGGGGATCCTAATGCTAGTATTCCTACACCTGAACCTGTATATATGCGTCCTATGTTTGGTAGTTTCGGGGGTGCGATCGCTGCTACTTCCCTAACTTTTGTTTCTCAAGCTAGTTTAGAGGCGGAAATTCCCCAACAAATAGGCTTACAAAATGCTGTGGTTGCTGTTAGTAATACTCGCAATTTAAGCAAAGCAGATTTAAAATTAAATGAAGCTACACCCCATATTGAAGTTAATCCAGAAACCTACGAAGTAAGAGCAGATGGGGAGCTTTTAACCTGCGAACCTGCATCAGAATTACCTATGGCGCAAAGGTATTTCTTGTTTTAGTTTAACTTGTCAGGATAATTGATTAATTAATTGTACCTATTTTTTATTTATTATCACGCAGAGTCGCAGAGTCGCAGAGGGAATTAATAATAATTAATAATTATGAATCCAGAGCTAACAACAGAAATATTGATTCAAGAAGCTGCAATTTTTTCCGAAGCAGAAAATAAACACAATGAACTATCTTTATATGGGATTACTGATGGTAAAGCTGTTGGTACTTATTTAGAAAAAAAATTCAAAGATTATTGTAAATAATCTTATCAATACGAGATTGGTAATGCAGCATCAGGAATTGATTTTCCTAGTCTGGATGTAGATATGAAAGTTACCAGTATTAGACAGCCTCAGTCTTCTTGTCCTTTTAAATCTGCTTGTCAAAAAATTTATGGGTTAGGATATAATTTACTAATTTTTGTTTATCAGAAACAAGATGATTCTGAAAGCAAGACATCTCAGCTATTAATCCAGAATACGATATTTGTTAGTAAAGAACGTACCGCAGACTATCAGATGACTCGCGGAATATTAGAAATATTAGCAAGAGATGGTAATCAAGATGATTTGATGGCTTTTATGTTTGACCGCAATTTACCAGTAGATGAAATAGAAGCTAGCAATATAGCAGAAGCTATACTAAATAATCCTCCTCAACAAGGTTATTTAACTATATCAAATGCTTTACAGTGGAGGCTGCAATACCGTCGTGTTATTCAGCAAGCAGGAGAAGTTGATGGTATCTATAAAATTAGATAATAATTAGTGCAAATATGAGACAAAAAAATCAATATAAAAAACAAGAATTTGGGGATTTTCAAACGCCTTATGAATTAACTCAAAAAATCTCGCGACTCCTGAAAAATCTTGATATTAATCCTCAGTCTATAATAGAGCCAACTTGTGGCAAAGGTAATTTTATTTTATCGGCTCTTAACACTTTTGATGAACTACAAAGTTGTATAGGAGTAGAAATTAACTCAGCACATCTTCAAGAATTGTCTAATAATCTTACACATCATCAAAAGTCATCTATAGTCAATCTTATTAATGATAGTTTCTTTGAGCTTGACTGGAATCAAATCTTAGAAGCAATACCTAAGCCATTTTTGATTTTAGGTAATCCTCCTTAGATCACAAATTCTAAATTAGGAAATATTCACAGTAATAATTTACCTAAAAAATCTAACTTTCAAGGATATAAAGGATTAGAAGTATTAACAGGAAAAAGTAATTTTGATATTTCAGAATGGATGCTACTGCAACATTTACAATGGCTGAAAAAATATCCAGGTACAATAGGTATGCTGTGTAAAACTTCGGTAGCACGTAAAGTATTAACCTACGCTTGGAAACATAATTATGATATTGATGATAGTAAGATGTATCAAATAAATACTGCTAAGTATTTTAATGCTTCCGTAAATGCTTGTATGTTGATTATCAAATCTAATAAAAACAAATCTAAAAAACAATGTTGGTATTATCATGATTTAGATAGTAAAGAACAATCTAACATTTTTAGTTATCAAGATTCACAATTAATAGCAAATACGACCCTATATCAAAAAACCAAACATTTACAAGGACAAGATTCATTGATGATACAGTTTATTTTTTATCTTGTAAAACTGAAGCAGAAGCAATCTTTTTATCAGAAATTTTAAATTCATCAGTAGCCTATGATTTTTTTCAATCAATGATTTTTTGGGATAATAAAAGACCAATTACCATTGAGTTACTTAAAAAATTAAATTTAAGAAAATTATCTCAAGTAATGAAACGAGAAGCTCAATATAACGAACAAATTAGCTTAAAATGCGATCGCAGATAAAAGAGAAGATATTGAAGACTTACAAGACTTGCAAAAAGCAAAAATAAACCTGATAGATGTCTTGAAAAAGCAATAAAATAGCTGGAGTTAAATTAAATAGCTCCAGCTTATTCACTAATTTGTTAACCAAAGATTAGGGAATCATTCCAAGTTGTACTAAAATTTATCATTTTCTTGTTAGCGTACTTCTCCCCCCTTATTAAGGGGGGTTGGGGGGGATTGGTCTTTGCGTCTTTGCGTCTTTGCGCGAACCCCTCCCTTATTAACAAAAAGTAATTTAATTGTGTTGAATCAGATTTTTAAAGAATCCCTTTGTTGGGGATCACTTACAGGTAGCCAACCCAGAAAAGGTAAAGGTAAGAGAGTAGAAAGATTAGTAATAATTACTAGCAACCACAAGTTATCAAAATTAGTTTCTGTTACCCCCAACCAAGAGGTTAATACTGCGCTAACTTCATGGGATAGTAGTAGAGACAGATTCCAAATAGACATTAAAAGAGCAAATAAAGTAGCTTCTACTCCTTTAGGACACAAGCGAGCAGATAAAACTAATACTGGCATCCAAGTAATTTGTGCCATAACTGTTAAAATTAGACTATC
This sequence comes from Xenococcaceae cyanobacterium MO_167.B27, assembly GCA_030065935.1. GTDB lineage: Bacteria > Cyanobacteriota > Cyanobacteriia > Cyanobacteriales > Xenococcaceae > JASJCP01. The sequence goes on along the minus strand of JASJCP010000030.1, from coordinate 42,590 downwards.
TCCTAGACTGAAGATGCGATCGCTTATCCCAATAGCACGGTTAGCATGAGTTACTAGTAATAATGTAGTCATCCCCAAACTAGCAGCAATAACTGTACTCCAACCGAGGATTTGACGGAAGGGAATATTTTTCAGAAATTTTTGAAAGACTAAAATACCAACAAGAGAAGCCAAACTAGTAACAAGTCTGACTCTTCCCAGAAATTCTGGCTCAAATCCTAATTCGTTGGTAGTGAAAAAGAAAAAAGCCGACTCAGCAGTAGGAGTAGCTTGCCAGATAAACAGAAAGGCAGTAGGTAGTAAAATAGATTTTTGCTTTAATGCTGTAAAAAGTTGCTTAATTTGTTCTGCTACAATAGATTTCTGAGCTTTTTTCGGATCTATTTTTTCTTCCACAATCAACAAAGCAACCACGGAAATAAAAAGAGGAAATGTAGCAGTAATTTCAAACACAGCACTATTACTAAAATGTTCCAGTAACCATCCACTGAGATAGGCTGTAATTAATCCTCCCAAAGCCGAAAAACCCCAACACAAAGATTGTATCGAACCTGCTTGTCCTAAAGATTCTTCTCTGGCTTTTTCTACTACCAAAGAATCTACAATCACATCACTAATAGCAACAGAAAGAGAAGTCATCAGAATTACAATAGTTGCAGTCGAACCTCTATCCACCACAGTAGCTAACATAACCCAGGATACCGCCCCCAGTAACCCAGAAAGTATTAAATAAGGTCGCCGACGATAACCAAAAATAGGTAAACCATCAGACATAAAACCAAATAAAGGTTTAATCACCCAGGGTAAAGATGCAATACCAGTCAAAGCTGCTACTTCCGCAGGACTTAAACCCAAATCGTCTTTTAAAAAAAAACTCACCGCTAATCTAGCTAGACCTAGTATTCCCTGTACAAAATAGACTATGAGAATAGCTGCTAGTTCAGGAGTAGGTTTGTAACCAAATAAAATTTTGTCTTGTAAAAGTTGTTTAAAATTCTTGAACTCAATAGATGAAGATGAGACGGTCATAAATATTGTTTAAGTTTTGTATCTTATTTCATCATAAGCAATATTGCTCTCTATCTCTCTTGAGTTCGTCAAAGATACATCAACATTCAGTAGGGTGGACATTACCCACCCTACTACTACCCGTGGTGTTTTTATCTTTCCGCCGTGAGAAGACCCTCGGCTATGCCGACGGGATGAATCACGGACAGGGTTTGTGTGTTTAAAGTTTCGACACATAATCTTCACATAGCAATGGTTTGAATCGTTGTACACTATTGGATAGCGGTAAAGCGCATAAAAACATTTAGGGGATTGGCTTCCCTTACCTCAGATCGTCGGGACAAATATCGCCAAGCGAAAATGTAATGGTGACGCGACTGGTAGATTAGGTTTAGCGGTGACGCACAGCCAAAAAAAAATAAATAGAATTTAGCTCCGTTTGCGGTCGGTGCGCCCGTGAACGTTAAACAAACAGCCCAGTAATGGCGGTATGTCGGGGTCTTAAACTTTGGGAGACAGTATATCGCTTGTACCAAAGCAGACTAGATAAGAGTCTATATGGGAATCCCTCGGTTTACCGATGGGAGGTTCAAGATGTCTATTACACCACATACTCAAAACTACTACCATTGAGATTCAAAGTACTAGTATTCTCTAGAATCACTATCAAATCTCCATTGCGAGAGAGGAAAACATCATTTCCTTGCTGCTGTTGTTGATAATCGACCGCAGAGCCATAAAGTTGTAGAGTATCCAGATTTGAGTCAAAGTCTTCAATCAGTGCGTAATCTTGATTGCCAGCAGTAGCGTAGTAGGCTTGGTTAGCATTTCCTAAGATAAACTTGTCTGCACCAGCACCACCGATTAAGACATCTTTTTCATAGTAGCCAGCAACTATTTCATCAGTACCATTGATAATGTCGTCACCAGCACCACCAGAGATAGTATCATTACCACCATTTCCAGTAATGATATCATTACCTGCTCCAGAACTAGATGAAGCTTGATTAACATTGACTACCAAGCGAGGAGCGTTAATCCCTTCGGCAGAGTCAAAATCAATCCCATCAATACCTGTGGATAAGAAAGCCCATCCATAATTAGTTGTGGGGTCTGCTTGCCAAGCTTGCAAACTTGCTGTTACATCAATTCTTAGAATACCTGTATTTACCCAGTCAGTAGTGGCAATTGATGTACTTGCTGCTTCCACACCGTTAGTTTGAATTCCATTACCCCAAGAGTTCCAAGTACTAGTGTCTGACCAGTTTTGTAGGAGTTCGTAAACCTTAAAACTATTACCTGGGTTAGAAACATTAATTTCCAGGAATGCAGATTCGATGTTTTCATCTACAGCAATTTGACCTGCTTGACTGCCAAAGATATCTTCAAAGCGAATCAAAGTCTGAGCGGGAGATCCCAAGTCATCATTATCTATATTGAGGGAAGTTGCACTACCATAACTTGTATTCGAATTGTATCCATTAAGTTGAGTATCAACCGTGCCGTTGTAGCCATTAATTCCTTGCTGGAAGGTTAAGGTTTGAAGAGTTTTGACAATATTTATATCATCACCAATATTTATATCATCACCGTAGATTAAATCGTTACCAGAGTTACCGTAAATTTGGTCATCTCCTGCACCACCAATGATAGTGTCATTACCACCAACACTAGACCAGTCAATCTCAATGATGCCTCGGAAAGATGAATACTTTAAGGTTACATCATCCCATTTATCCGTATTTGGATCCCAGATATGACTCAAGATAGCGTAGTCTTGATCTCCTTGATAATCATCTGGTTGGTTAGGAGCCCAATCAGTATAAATAGCATCACCGCTGTTACTGAGAACCCAGTCTACAACTTGACCGCTAGACCATTTCCAGGTTCCTTCGGTTTCCGCATCAGAGAAACCAATAAAGAGAGCCTCTGTTGTACCAAAGGTATCTTTCAGCCATTGGTTTTCCGCAGCATCGTTGATTGTGACCAAATTACCGCCATAACTTTCAGCTTCAGCTTGTGCTTCTTGCCAACTACCAGCCTGACTTAATATATAAGTACTCCGACCGTAGTTAAAACTACCAGCAATATTAATCGGAGCAATATTACTTGAATCATTTAACTCATCTTCTCCGAAAATAACATCGTTACCTTCACCACCATCAATACCATCATTACCATTACCACCTCTGAGGATGTCGCTATTTGCTCCTAGTGCTACTCCAGAAGGTAGGGTATTAGATGTATCAGTATTAGTTGAATCAGTAGTATTAGAAGTATCAGTATTAGTTGAATCAGTAGTAGTAGGGTCTGGCTCTAGAACTACATTATTAGTATTATCAACGATGGGAACAAACTCAACATAGTCGATGTAACCCTTATCATATACAACACCACCATCATCGTCATCATCGCCACTACTAGTTGCGTAAACAACTGTATCTAGAACTAGAGACTCACCACCATTGAGACTAACTTCACTAGCAATAGTTCTGGTGTTAAAGTTTGAACCACTGGGAGATGTACTTCCTGAAGATTGATTTAGATACCAGTCATCTATGGTACTTGCTCCTAAAGAGGCTGTGATTCTAGCATTACCATAAACATCGTGGTAGCCGATAACAATGTTGTAAAGTCCTGCTTCTCCATTAAACAAGGTACTAATACTAGCCGTAGAATTAGTCTGAACTAGAGTCCCACCAGAAGCTAGGCTATAGTTCCCAGACAAGGTCATATTTTCTGCTTCAACTCTTACTGGGTCTTGCCCAAGCTCGACCGTAATGACTTCTTCAGTAGTAGAAGTTTCTGTAGTGGTAGTTTCAGTAGTAGGAGTAAAGAGATTGATTAGAGGACTTAAATTATTGCCAAAGGCTTGTTGTAAACTTGCAGAATACTCATCCCCGAAGATAAAATCATTGCCACTACCGCCATTACCAATATCTTGACCTGCACCTCCAATTAAGAGGTCTTTACCAGCTTCTCCTTCTAGAGCGTCATTCCCCGCCCTTCCTACTAAAACATCGTGTCCTGTATTACCATTGAGAAAGTCCCTACCTGCTCCTCCATCTAGATAATCATCGTGGTCTCCACCAAAGAGAACATCAGAACCATCTTGTCCCAAGAGAACGTCATTATCAGATTCTCCTGAAATTAAATCATCCCCTTCTTCACCCATGATGGAATCATTACCATCAAAACCAAAGATAGTATCGTAACCATCACCAGCAGCAATAGTGTCATCTCCACCAGCACCATCAATGAGGTCATCCCCGTCACCAGCGATAATTTTATCATTGGTGATATCTCCGCCAATGATGTCATCTTGACTGCCACCAGCAATTTCTTTATAAGTATTATCAACTGGGTTGCTTTTCTCTCCTGGCAATTCGATATTTTCTAAAGCAACTTCACCTTTACTAGCGAAGAATACCTCTTGCCACCAAGAACCATGTCCTTGGTTATCTTGCGCCCACCATTCGTAAAGTTCTTGCCACCAAGAACCATGTCCTTGGTTATTTTGCGCCCCCCATTCATAGAGTTCTTGCCAGGAAGAACCATGTCCTTGGTTATTTTGCGCCCACCATTCATAGAGTTCTTGCCAGGAAGAACCATGTCCTTGGTTATTTTGTGACCACCATTCATAGAATTCTTGCGAGGAAGAACCCTGGTTGTCATTTTCACCATTATTTTGATCATTATTATTTTGATCATTATTCTTCGACCACCATTTAGAGATTTCCTTCATCATGTCACCTAAATCTTTGATGAAGTCGTTTGTGGTGCTAGTTTCTGGAGTAGGTTCTGTGGAGCTAGATTCTGGAGTAGTTTCTGGAGTAGTTTCTGTGGGAGCGAGTGCAGCTTCTGCCATTGCTGCTTCTATCTGTCCTATCAAGTCCAAAGAAGATATTGGTACATTTGAATTATCTTCTAACCACTGAACAGAAACATCAAGCTTATTCGCTAATTGGAGTTTAGCTTCTGCTAGTAATAGTTCTAATCCTTCGGTGGTAAATAACTGTTCTACGTCACCAGCATTTTGGCTTAAGTCATAGCCCATAATATCAAAAGCCAACACATCCAAATCAGTAATGGATGCTCGCTCTTGATACCAGAGAGTGGGATCCATAATGCCTAATGGGTCATAGCGTCTTTCCCAGTGACTAGCTTGATAACCATCTCCTTCTTTTCCTGTGGACATCTTGGCACTGAGGGTTTCTCCACCATCGGTAGAAAACCAAGTTACTCCTCCAATGGATAAGTCATTAACAGTACCATCAGGGTTATTTTGAGCTAAACTTTCTGCGGAGAAACGGAATAAGTCCAGAGGACTAAAATTACTTAACTCTGTACGACCAGAATAGAGAGTATCTTGTTGAAGGGCGAAGTCTAAACTGCTGGTAAAACCTAAAATATGTCCTGTTTCGTGGAGAGCGACACTCAAGAAATCTAGGGTATTTTCTGCTGCTGCACTGTCCCGTAGATAGTTGAAGTCCCAGGCAAAATTCTGGTTCATCATAATAGTACCATCGAGGAAGTGAGTCTCTTCGTCTAGGATGTAGCGATCAAGACTAATGGCTTCGTCCATCCCTAGAGCTTTAGCTAAAGCAGTGGTCAATTTGAGTTTAGTATTGCCACTGACTAAGTCTCCATTGAGAAGAAAATCAACCGTATTGCCTTGTTGTAGAGCATCGTAAGCTATTTGGTCTTCTGCTGAGGTGATATCTGCTTCAAAATATTGAAGAAATAAGGCGTAGTGTTGTTCGTGAAATTCAGGAATTGCCCCACCGATAACGTTGGAGTCTAGCTCGTTGGTAGTTTTTGCTAGAATATTGACATCGATATCGTCAGTAAATAATTTACCCCAAATGATTGCTGCCATCTCATAACCAATCATTTGTTCGACACTGACATCAGAGGTGTAAATAAAATTAATCTTGACCATAGTAAGGATGTTCGATTGTTGGTTAATAAAATGAATAATATTCTATATATGAGATGTTTCATATATGTATATATTATGGGACTTATGGGGTTAATGACCGTAAAGATACAATCAATATTTCATAAAAATAAGATATATTTTTGCTAAAAAAAATAAGTGTTATTCAGTATTAATACGGAGTTAAATAATTCCTCAAATAAAGCTAAATCCCAGTATAAATACAGGACTATTTCATTTTAAAAAGTGATCAAATATACTCTAGTCCAAATTGGCATTTTCTCCCTCACCTAAGCCATATTTGAAAACCCAGCATCCCGATATAAATTAATCGCTCCCTTCCTAGTGGTCTCGCTACGCAAGGAAGGGAGCATAATATGATTTCCCTTTAAGCTTGCTACAGATGATTGACGGGGGGATGGGGGGACGCGGTGACGCGGAGATTAATATATAGCATATTAAAAGTGATTTGATATAACAGTTCAACAGCTTTACCGAGAAACGGAGCATGAGGGCCCCTAGCTTCATTCACTGTAAACGGTGTTGGATCATCACCTCGAAAGCCTTGGATATTCGCCTTAAGTGGGGTTCGGTATAAGGAAAATTCTTGGCATGATCGAAGTTATGCCTCATAGCAGCGTTCAATTCAAAGATAAATAGAGTTCCGTCTGGGAGAATTGTCAAGTCAATTCCAAAGAAATCAAGACCAACAACATCACGAATTTTGTAGAGTTTGTCAAGGTTTGCCGTGCCGAGATACCTAACAGGGTCATTGAGGAAAGACTTTTCTTCATCCTGCATCCATTGAGTCTTATCCATCACACTATAACGATCGCCCGAGTGAACATTCCAGGAATCATTGAATAAATTGGCAACGGGATAGAAATTACCGTCGATAAAAAACACTCGCGTTTTGTTAAAAACATTCCGCCCATTGCGGTAATTCTGGAATTGGATGATGTAGTATTCTATGTTGGGTGGACTATTTTGGAAATGGGAGCAAAGCTCTTGTTTATTGTTAACAAGCTTAACACTAGAGCCTGTTTGCGAACCTACTTGACGGACGATAAAGGGGAAAACAAACCCCAAACCAAAGATTTCTTTAGCGATCGCATCTGAAGAGATACCATCCCACCTCAGTCTTTCTGTTTTTGGAAAACAGACCCCTGGAATCATGTTAAGGCGAAGGGCATTGCGTTCCCGAGTCGTTTCGAGAACACGACGGGGATCATTGATAACGGGAATGTTGGGATAGCGATCCACAAATCTGGCAGCAGCAATTAGTGACACTCGTTTGCGATCTGGACAGGCAATTGTATTGAGAAGTAAATCAAATTTAGGAATATCCTTTAACCCATCAATATTGTTTTCCAACAGATTGAGAATCATCAAGTTATATTGTTTCCGATTTACCAAATCCCGAACCGAAAAATGACCGCCTCCCAATAAGTTCTGGTAAGTGCCGTCAGATTTTTGGACAATGCTATAAGCCGATCCTTCTAACCCTCGAATTCTTAATAGGGTTGGCTTCTGAGGCTCGGGTTTTCCTTCCCAGATCACAGGATGCCGTCTGGCAACCTGGTTCATGATGGCACGGGCTGCCTTATAATCCCCGCGAGCATCAGCGAGACTAGATAAAGCAAGACCACTTTCGTAATGGTCAGGAGAAATTTTTAAGCAATTGAGAAAAGCTTGGGCTGCCTCAGCAAACTGCCCCCTGCTTAGTAAGAATTGACCATAGATATTGAGCCTGGTTGCAGGATTAGGGGGTAATTGACTAGGGTGAAGATTAAGTTTGAATAGTTCTTCAAAGCCAGACAAACCCTTCAGTTCCTTGGCAAGTGGCGGATGGGCTTTAGCAGTAGCCAGATCTTCATTGCTACCCTGACCATTGGAACTTGCTGTTGTCGAAGCATTAGTACAGTTCGATGTCTCGGTTGAATTCCCAAATTCAAAACTATCTACATGAAGACGCACTCGATAAAGCAGGCGATCGCTTTCTGGAGAGAATCCCGTTCGTCCATGCAGCACCTTTCTATTGTGCATAAACAGAATTTGCCCTGGTTGCAGAGGAAACTGAATCAATTGAGCAGGTTGCTGAAGCACAGAATCTAGAGTCTCAATAGCAGCGTAATATTTGTCAGACAAAGCAGAGGTTTCTGCTTTCAGTGTTTGGTCAATTTGCGATCGATAGTAACGAATCTGCTCATCCCCTGTTGCACCAAAAAGAATAGGGGATTGATTGTTGCCAAACCGAAATACTGAATCTCGCAATAGCTCGACGGTATCACTATCAATCCGTGACAAGATGTCTTCTACAGGAATAATGATGGATTCACCGCCCATGTTATCCGCTACAATGCACTGAAATGCAACCAATTCATGAGGTCTGGTCATGTAGGATGAATCGGTGTGAGGTGCTAAAGGCAGGTGAGTTCGGCTGTATTGGGTGACTTTTCCCCTAGCCATAGCCTTTGCCCGATCGATCCGAACTTGTGTAAAAGAGAGCTTCAGTTGGTTTTGAGAGCCAAAGCCCAAGAGAGATTGCCCTGAACCAATGGCACAAATGGCTCGGGACATATTGACCAGGTTGGTGCGGTCTTCAAGGGGAGGGTAGCCGTTGACGACAACGAAGTGAGGATAAGCACTCAATGCTGCACAGATGGAGCGGGCGAGTTCCTGGAGGTCTGCTATCTCCTCTTTTCCCAAACCTGTGGAAAACTGAGTAATTTCAAGTGTCGGAATAGGCAATATTTTCACGCTGAATCAGCAATTTTCACAATTTTCATTTTGAGCGTTGCCCCGCTTGGATCGCGAGGGATAAGTACCTGGACAGGTAACTGGAAAATTTCCCTTACGTTGCATTGACATAGGTGCCTGCTACGTTTTTTTACACTTTTTCAATTAGCAGTGTAGTTGCGAATTTAAACTGATGACATCAGTATCATCCCCGATTTCCTGAGATTTTAATCCTCGCTCTAGAATTACTCTTTTACGCTTCATAATCTCGACAATTATGAGACATCAATAAGTTTTAAGCTCATTTTGGGAATGATATTGAGAGGAGGATTGGTTCAATCTATTAATCTCAAATTTACCAACGGTCAGAGCCAGAAATTGTTTTTGTAGTGATCTCTGACTTAGGGTAATTCTAACTACCTTATAATAAGAAGCTTATGCTGAGTCCTATTAATTTGTTGTTGCGACAGTTGGAAACAAGACGAAACCCCAAGGGATTGGCTTTATGTGTAATATATTTTTTGTGTTTAGCTAATAGCTTAAAGGCTACGGCACAAATAACACCAGATGCTACATTGCCCAATAACTCTGTGGTGATTCCTAATGCAGATATCATCCAGATTACAGAGGGAACAACAGTAGGCAATAATCTATTTCATAGTTTTCAGGAATTTTCGGTTCTCAATGGTCAAACAGCTTTTTTTGATAATGGATTGACTATTGAAAATATTTTTAGTCGTGTCACTGGTGGTTCAGTTTCCAATATTGAAGGGATAATTCGGGCTAATGGTGCAGCTAATCTCTTCTTAATTAACCCCAACGGAATTATATTCGGTGAGAATGCGACTCTTAATATTGGTGGTTCTTTTATTGGTAGTACAGCAAACAGTATTCAATTTAGTGATGGGAGTTTTTATAGTGCAGTTGATCCTCAAGCTCCGCCTTTACTAACAATTAATATTCCTATCGGTCTGCAATATGGTGATGATGCTGGCAATATTTTAGTTCAAGGGATTGGTAATAATACTGGTTTTGCTGACCCTAGTGCTAATGATTTTTCTCTGATTAAAAACTTTCGTCCTTCTGGATTACAAGTTGAGTCAGGAAATACTATAGCTTTAGTCGGGGGCAATATTGCTTTAGATGGGGGAAATCTCACCGCAGCAGAAGGGCATATTGAATTAGGAGGTGTAAGAGAAGGGCTGGTTAAACTGGCTAATGATAATGGAATCTGGACATTTGATTATCAAGAAGTAGCTGGCTTTCAAGATATTGATTTGGTTAATGCAGCTTCAGTGGAAGTAAGTGGAAATAGTAGTGGTACGGTGAATGTTCGAGGACAAAATATCGCTCTAGCTGATGCTTCGGCAATTCTTGCTAATACTTCAGGAGATGGCACAGCAGGAAGTATTACTCTCAAAGGTGCAGAGTCAGTCATGATTACAGGGGTTTCTCAAAACGAGATTCCTTTTGTTACCTATGTTTCTACAGATACCACAACAGGTTCAACAGGTGCAGGAGCAGATTTAACCATTGACACCAGTTATTTACTGGTAGCAGGAGGCGCGCAAGTAGCCAGTGCCGTTTTTGGCAGTGGAGAGGGAGGAACTTTAAGTGTCAACGCGGAGCAAGTAGAGTTAATTTCGGGTTCACCCTTAGCTGGACCTAGTGGTCTTTTTGCTCCTATTGTGCCAGGAGCTACAGGGGTTGGGGGTGATATTAATATAGAAACAGACAGCTTGTTAGTAGCGGGAGGGGCGCAAGCTTTTACCCTTTCACTAAGTAGTGGTAAAGCAGGAGATTTTAATATTAAGGCACAAGAGATTGAACTCAATGGGACTTCTCCCAATGGTTCTCCTAGTGCTTTATTTAGTAATACTTTTGCCGATGGTGATGGGGGTAATTTAACTATTGATACAGGTGATTTAGCGATCGCAAATGGGGCTGATATTGGTTCTACAGTTAGTGGTTTGGGAACAGCAGGAAATATCAACATTAAGGCTAATACTATCGAATTAAAAGGTCTTGCTTCTTTAGAAGATCCCAGTCAAATTTCAGCTTCCATAGACAACAACCAAGCTACAGGGGTTGGGGGTGATATTAATATTGAGACTAACAGCTTAACCCTGACTAATGGAACAAAAATTAATTCTAGTGTCTTTGGTTCTGGAAATGGGGGAAATATCACCATTAAAGCCCAAGAAATCGATTTAACTGGATTTTCCACTGGAGAAAATAGTCCCACTGCTATATTTGCATCGGTTGTTCCAGGTGCAACAGGCAATAGTGGGAATTTGACAATTACTACTGACAATTTAAGAGTCTCAGAAGGAGCGCAAATTGCTGTTAGTACTGGTGGCTCTGGCTCGGCAGGTAATCTAATGGTAACAGCATCCGACTCAATCGAATTGATGGGTAATGCTATTGAAGCAGGGGGTGGTAGTAGCGGTTTATTTTCTAGCGCAGTGTTTGGTGATGGAGACGGGGGGAATATAGCTTTAACAACGGATAAATTAACTGTTAAAGATGGCGCAACTATTAGTGGGAGTAATTTCTTGACTACTAATGCTGATGTACCGCCTGGTTTGGGTGAGGCAGGAAATATTGAGATTAATGCTAATAGTATTGAACTAGATGGAATAGATGCTGATACTCCTGCTAGTATTACGGCTGCCACTTTTGCTGGTAGTGGAGGCAATATTGTGCTAAATAGTAATACTCTTACCGCAACAAATGGGAGTCAAATAACGGCGGAAACTCTGGGAAATGGGGCTGGAGGTTCGATTCAGATTACAACAGAAAATTTCAACCTCAATACTGGTGCAATGGTAAGTAGTGGTACTGTTGCAGGAGGAGATGGAGGAACAATATCTGTCACAAGTAATTTGCTGGATATTTCTACTCAAGGAAAAATTACCACTAACAGTACAGGAACAGGTCAAGCTGGTAATATTAATATAGAAAGCGATCGCATTCAATCTAATCAAGGTTTAATTACAGCTACTTCTGAACAAACTGGTGGTGGAGATATCAACCTCACTACAGATTTTATCCAACTGCAAAATAATAGTTTGGTAAGCACTAGTGTTTTAGATAGTACTGGTGGTGGTGGTAATATCGCGATCGATAGTGATGTGGTTTTAGCTGCTAATAATAGCGATATTCGTGCTAATGCGGTCTTGGGTTCTGGAGGTAATATTAATATTGATACAGAAGTTATCTTTACTTCCCCTAGTAGCGATATTGATGCTAGTTCCGAATTTGGTTTAGATGGTGTTGTTGAGATTAACAATCCTGATACGGAAAAACAATTTGGTCTGACTCAACTACCAGATACTATCACTAATCCCACCCAATTAATTACTGCTAGTTGTCCTGTAAATCGAGAAAACGTTATGGCGATTGTTGGGAAAGGTGGATACCCTGATAATCCTCAGCAAAGTCTCAGGGGTCAATCTGTTTGGCAAGATTTACGTTTAGTTGCTATCTCTGAGGAAGTAGAAACTAATAACTCTATTTCTAATGTTGAGAGAAACAATAAGAAAACTTCTATTGTTGAAGCAAAAGGATGGATGTTGAATGATAAGGGTAATATAGAACTGATTAGCTATGCACCTGAATCAATTTATCAAACTTTTTGGCAACATTCTTTTAAGTGTGGTGGGTTTTAAATCTCTTCTCATTCTAGGAGTCAGTGCGGGACATCTAGCATACTATGTCCGTACAGGAATTAGGAGTTATAGTACTGGTTATATAGCTTAGGGCTGCTATGATAACAAGAAGTTTATTTAGTCTTGTCCGAAACCCATGTACCAGTCTCCCAATGATTTCGATTTTGAAGCTAATGATGACTTAAATAATGATAGTTCTAATCAAGAGCTTACAGATGAAAATAATTTTAATAATTTATCTACAAAAAGTCTGGTTCAGCGCAAGAAACAACTAGAAAAACTTTTTATCTATTTAATTGGTTTTGGTGTCGGATTAGGATTGGTTTTAGCATTACTTCTAATGATTGTTCTGAATAGATTTGGCTTAACCAAGAAACCTTATGAAATTGAATCTCAACCTCAGCAAACAGAAACTTTAGAGTTAGATGGTGTATAAAAACAATAAATCTTTTGGATAAATCTGATCAACTTTTTGTGTTAATTCAAAAGCAAAATTAAATTCATTGGTGTAGAGAGGCAATAGGCACTCTTGCAATAGGCGCGATTTTCACCAAGAAATTAATTTCTTGGCTAATACAGAAAAGTCCTCTCAAGAGGACTCTGATGTAGTTTTAATAAAAGTTATAGTCTATTTTAATAGACTTATTGTCTTAGCCTGAAACTTGAGTTTTAGGCGGTAGGGGATCGAGGTGCAATATCTGAGTAATAGACACTCTTGCAATAGCCAACAGAAATACAATAATGGTAATTAATTCTGCATAATTACTTAAAAGTTAAAGCTCACTTAGAATTTACAGGTTGAAACCTGGTGCTATAAAACAAAGTCTAGACTAAAAGAATAAAGGGGCTATGAGAATCGGATTTAGTATAATAATTTGAATTAGCAAGTATCAATCAACAATTAACAATTAGCTAAATAATTTTTTAGCTGTTTTTTCTAATGTTTGTAATGCTTGCAAGCTACCTTTGATTAATCTTATTGCTGCTAAGGGTTGCTTGAGCATCGCAATAGTTAAAGGGAAGGTTTTTAGTTTACCACGATCGCCTATAGTCTGAGTTAGATCGGGTATATTATATCTGGCATCATCACTAACTACTCTCAACATGGCAACTGCAATATTATTATCTTGTAATATTTGTAAATAACCAAATCCTTCCATGTCTATAACATCGGTTTTATAGGTGTGGTAAAGTTGCTGTTTTTCTGAGGCTAAATTGATAACGCGATCGCAACTTAAACTGCTTACTAGTTGTACTTTACCTAAATGATGTTCAAGATTTGTAGTTAATTTGTTATCTGTCTGTAAAGTAATTTGTTGATGGGGATCGAAACAACTTTGATACAGTAAGATATCCCCCACAGAATATTTCTGGGATAAACTACCACACAACCCCATTATTACTATTCTTTGGATGTTTAAGGCTTTAAGATGGGAGATGGCTTTTTCTGCTTCTATCTGATGAAAGCCCATGGGAATAGATAATATAGGGAGCGAAGCACTACCGCTATCTTTGACACCGCGACAAACTGCTTTATACTCTGCTCCTTGGGGAACTACAATAGCATCAATCATGATATACGCAGTTTGGAAACCTCGCGTCTTTAGACCGAGGAGGAAAAACAGTTAGACAGTAATAAGCTGTCCGTGAAATATATAAAATCGAAACATAATCTTTATATAGCAAGGGTTTGAAGTCCTGTACTATAGATATTAGCTAGTAAGTCACAATGACTTTTGAATTGTGGGTGAGACTCCCTGTATATGGACACTCTGGTTAAAAGATAGTTGCGGGAAAACCAAAACTTGGTGTCAAACACTCCAGACCTAGCCTTTGCAAACAAAGCTTTCAAAACGAGTGAAACAAAACTGATAAATCTAACTAGCAATAACCAAAAGATAAAAGTATGCTCAGACCTCTTTTTAGAGGCGAGAGAGCAGAGGCAATTGGCAACGCCTTGATGCAGAAAACTGTAAACGTGAGCTGCTGTGTTCTGGGTGGTTTTTGCTATCCGTACAAAAGACATCGTGGTACGTTGAGGTAAGTATGGGTCAAATTGAACTGCGTTCAATTTCTTCTAAAGAATCTCTTTGCTTTAGTTTGATGGAGCGAAAGCGCAATCAAACGCAGCTAAGAGAGTGTCAAGTTATTCCTTAATCCTTTATCTCTCATTATTTGTATATGAAATTAGAAGAACCAGAAACATCAGAAAAAGCAAGTATTTGGCACAATATTAAAGAAAATACTCTAACAATGGGAATTGCGATCGCAATAGCTTTGGTTATTCGCATTTTTATTGCTGAACCTCGTTATATTCCTTCTGAGTCTATGTATCCTACTCTATTTATAGGCGATCGCTTAGTAATTGAAAAGGTTTCTTATAATTTTAATTCTGTTCAACGAGGCGATATTATAGTGTTTCAACCACCACAGCAGCTACAGGTACAGGGATACGAGCCTAACCAAGCTTTTATTAAACGGGCGATCGCAACTGCGGGGGAGACGGTAAAAGTTGAAGATGGAATTGTTTATGTTAACGATCGACCACTAACAGAAAATTATATTGCTCAATTGCCTAACTACAATTTAATTCCTGTTACTGTTCCACAAGGAAAATTGTTTGTTATGGGAGACAACCGCAACAACAGTAATGACTCCCATATTTGGGGATTTTTACCTGAAGATAATATTATAGGGCGTGCAGTATTTCGCTTTTGGCCCCTCAATAGAATTGGTAATGTCTAGTTAATTAGCACAAGCTATGAACCTGAAAAAATCTCTCTTTCAAGAAATAGAACAAATACCAGAATCTCTCTTACCAGAAGTGTTGAACTTTGTTCAGTTTCTCAAATACAAACATCAACAAGAAAAACCAGAAACCGCTTTACTTAGTGAGTCAGTATTAGCTAAAGATTGGTTAACTTCAGAGGAGGATGAAGCGTGGCAAAATTTGTAAGAGGAGATGTTGTAGTTGTACCATTCCCTTTTTCTGATTTAAGCCAAGCTAAACGCCGTCCAGCCTTAATTGTTGCTAATTTAACAGGAGATGATTTAATTCTCTGTCAGATTACTAGTCAAGCAGTGAAAGATAATTATGCTGTGGCTATTAGTGACATTGACTTTGCAACTGGCAGATTAAATCAAAATAGCAATATTCGTCCCAACCGATTATTTACCGCCGATCAAGGAATCATTCTCTACAAAGTAGGTCAATTAAAAGCGGATAAGCTAAAGGATGTAATCAACAAGATTATTGCTATTTTGCAATGAGAAAATTTAATAATCGCTTTATTATCTGAGTTTGTTGGATCAATTAATTTTTCTAATTGTAATAATTTGCTCATCTTACAAATAAGCGATCGCAATACGCTAAGATACTAAATCTTAGCTAAAAAATACAATGCCTTACTTTCTCTTGATTTTTTTTTCACATTTCTTTAAACTAGTAAGCTTTCTAAAAATGTTGATCAAAATCAATAATTATTGCGATCGCAATTCCTAGGTTGGGCAAAGATTCAACATCAATTGAAGCCATTAAACTTCATGTTTTCGCCCACCTCAATCAATGTGTTATATTTTAAACTTCCCTATCAAAGCCAAATTTATCTTTGATATGACTATTAAAATACTTACCTACAGAGGGAGTTTCTTTTAATTCTTTATAGATAGATTCTGGTACATCTAAATATTTATAGATACTGCCATTATTGAACTCAATTTTGAGTATTTGTTTCTCTGCATCATAGTCAAAAGATTTAACAGCAACACTCTGACTTTTTAGTAGTGGAAAAGCAATAACATCGCGAATACTAGGAGAATCTGTTAATAGCATTACCAGACGATCTATGCCAATTCCTAAACCACCAGTAGGAGGCATACCGTATTCTAATGCTGCTAAGAAATCCTCGTCAACATCATGAGCTTCCACATCTCCTGCTTCTTTTTTTGCTGCTTGTGCTTCTAGTCTTTCTCTTTGATCTAAAGGATCGGTTAACTCGGAAAAACTATTAGCTGTTTCTCTTCCTACGATAAATAATTCAAACCTTTCTACTAAACCTGGTTTATTGCGATGGGGTTTGGCTAAGGGAGATATTTCTATAGGATAGTCAATTATAAAAGTAGGCTGAATTAAACTTTCTTCTACTTTTTGTTCAAAGGCTTCATTAAGCAGTTTACCAATAGTTTTACAATCTTCTGGTACTTCAATTCCTGCTTCTTTGGCTGCGGATTTTGCTGTTTCAAAATTGTCGAATTGAGCAAAGTTTATTCCTGTTGTTTCTTGCACAATTTGCTGCATAGTTACCCTACGCCAAGGAGGAGTAAGATCAATTTCTTCTGCTTGATAGGTAACTTTAGTTGTGCCTAAAACTTCTTGAGCGACGCTACTAATTAAATCTTCTGTTAACGCCATCATATCATTATAATCCGCGTATGCCTGATAGACTTCTATCATCGTAAATTCAGGATTATGACGGGTAGAAACACCTTCATTACGGAAGATTCTTCCTAACTCAAAGACTTTATCAAAACCGCCAACAATTAATCTTTTGAGATGTAATTCTGTAGCGATACGGAGATATAAATCCATCTCCAAAGTATTATGATAAGTGATAAAGGGACGAGCTTCTGCACCACCAGCTTCACTTTGTAAAACGGGGCTTTCTATTTCTAAAAAATCGCGCTGTTCTAAATAGCGACGAATTCCAGCAGTGATTTTAGCCCGAATGCGAAAAGTGTTTCTAACTTGAGGATTAACAATTAAATCGACATATCTTTGACGATATCTTTTTTCGGTATCAGTTAAACCGTGCCATTTATCAGGTAAGGGTAATAAAGATTTAGTTAGGATGGCAAACTCCCTAACATAGATTGAAAGTTCCCCTTTTTCCGTTCTTTTGAGAGTACCTTTTACTCCTAAGATATCTCCTGTATCAGATAATTTTTTGAGGTGATTAAATGCACCAGTCAAATCCGACATAGTGCTGTTAATTTTTTTCTTATCTAAATATAGTTGAATTTTGCCAGTTTCGTCTTGTAATTCAAAAAAAGCTAACTTACCAAAGACGCGACGCGCCATAATTCTTCCCGCAACAGATACTTCATCTGCTACTTCTTCTCCATCAGGTAATTCTGCGTACTTTTCTTGTAATAGCTGTGCGTAGTGACTTACTTCCCACTTATAAGCATAAGGGTTCAATCCCAAATCTTTAATTTGTTGTACTTTCTCAATGCGGTTTGCGCGGATTTCTTCTAGTGTAGATTTGTTGGGTTGATTATTCTGGGATTGATTTCCTGCCATGATTCGGTTAGTTGTATAATTTCTGAGAGCTAAATTGGGATTGCTATATATTGATAGTCTTGTAAGCAAAGGAATTATAGCCTATCTTAACTATCCTATGGTCTTGATATTTCCTAAAGATATTTGAGGAGCAACATGGATAACCTACAATACAAACAAAAGATGCAGCGACGTAAAGAAATTCAAGAACAACGTCTTGCAGAAAAAACTCAAGAAAAAGGTTTAATTATCGTTAATACGGGAAATGGGAAAGGAAAAACCACCTCCGCGTTAGGAATGGTGCTTCGTTCTCTGGGTCACGGTTATAAAGTCGCTATTGTACAATTTATCAAGGGTGCTTGGGAACCAGCAGAAAAAGCTGTTTTGGAAAAATGGCAAGGACAGCTACAATTTCATGCTATGGGAGAAGGCTTTACTTGGGAAACTCAAGATCGAGAAAGAGATACAGAAAAGGCGATCGCAGCTTGGGAAAAAGCACTAGAATATATTATTGACCCAGAATATAGGTTAGTGTTACTGGATGAAGTTAATATTGCTTTGAAACTAGGCTATCTAGATGTAGCAACCGTCATTACAGGATTAGAACAAAAACCAGCAGATTCTCACGTCATCTTAACAGGAAGGGGCGCACCCCCAGAATTAATTGAGAAAGCTGACTTAGTAACAGAAATGACTCTAGTAAAACATCCTTTCAAAGAGCAAGGAATTAAAGCGCAACCAGGAATTGAATTTTAATTTAATTCCAGTATTTTTTGTGCTTTTTCAAGATATATATCAGACTCTTTTTTGCTTCCTGTTTTTGCTTGACTCAAATCTTTTAAGTCTTCAATATTTTCTATTGTTTCAGTAATTGCTTTTAAAACTGATTCAATATTTTCTGCTACTTGTTCGTTAGTAAATCGTAGAACATATAAATTTTTTGCTGATAGTATTTTATCTCGTTTGCGATCGTTTTCTATTTGTCGATCATGAATTTTGCCATCAACTTCGATTACTAATCCGAGAGAGTGACAATAAAAATCGACGATAAATCCTTCAATAATTTGTTGACGACGAAATTTTAAACCCTTAAAGCGTTTGGCTCTTAAATGTTCCCATAATATTTTTTCTGCTGGGGTCATGTTTTGGCGCAATTCTTTGGTGCGTTTGATTTTTTCTGGTGATACTTTTTGTCCGATTATTATATTGCTTGGTTTCATTGACCTCTCCCCCAGCCCCTCTCCTACTAGGAGAGGGGAGTAAAAAATATTAAATATTGACCGTGACTAATATGACGATTATAAAGGTATTTAAAATCTAATTTAAAATAGCAATTATGAGTATTACGCCACGTGGCATGACGGTTACGGAAGCTTATCGCCTTTATCGTTCGGGAAATCTGCTAGTTAATCGCAAATATCAACGAAAATTAGTATGGACAATAGAGGAAAAAGAAAAATTAATTGGAAGTATTTTAAGAGGATATCCTATTCCTTTATTTCTACTTGCTGAAAGACCCCAGATACATGGAATTGGTAAATATGAAATTATAGATGGAATGCAAAGGCTTAATGCAATTTTTAGCTTTATAGAAAACTCTTTTTCTTTTCAAGACAAGTATTACGATCTCAATCAACATTCTTATGCTAAACAACTTGCAGAAAACAAGATTTTTCAGCCAATAAATAATAATGCTTTATATCTTTCTCCAGAGGAATGTTCCAAAATTTTAGACTATCAACTTGCAGTGACTATATATCCTGCAATGGAAGAAGAAGATATCACTGAAGTTTTTGGAAGAGTTAATTCTGGTGGAAAACAATTGAGTAATCAAGAAAAAAGACAAGCAGGTGTCACAACTCCATTTGCAGAGGTAGTTAGAGAAATTGCAATGGAATTACGCGGGGATGTTTCGCAAAAAGTACTTCGTCTTTCTGATATGCCAGAAATAAGTATTGATTTTAGACAATCTAGCCAAGATTATAAGATAAAGTCTGAAGATACATTTTGGTGTAAGCAAGGTATCTTGCAACCTATACAACTTCGAGAAAGCGAAGACGAACAAATGATTGCTGATATTGCAGCATCTATATTACTAGATCAACCTCTTCCAGTTGATTCTAAACGTTTAGATAGTATTTATGATAGAGAAAGTACACATTTTAAAAATGTAGAAGGTAGTTTGGCAGTTTATACGCCTCAAAAACTGATTAAGGATATGATTGAAACTTTTTCTGTTTTTAGAGAAACAATAGAGGCATATAGTACAGAATCAAAATGCCTAAGAAATATTGTTAATCCTGAAACTAAAAATCCTATCAGAAGTGGTTTTTATACAATTTTCATGGCTTTTTTTGACTTACTGATAAATCAAAAAATGACTCCTACAGAACCTAAAAGAATTATGGAAGCTCTTAACGGGTTTCAACAAAAACTAAATCTAACTCGTAACTATAAAACAATAAGAGACAGAGAGAACAATATTAATCAAACTAAAGGACTTATTCAAAATTATTTTGCTAGACAAGAACCTCCAACTTTAGGACAAGGTGTTGAATTGTTATTAAATATAGAAAATTCTTTACGTCGTTCTCGTATAGAAACATCTAGGTATGAGTGTAAACAAGGACTGCTTGACTTGTCGAATCAAAGAAGGATAAATAATAATTTAATTAATCGAATTATAGAAACTATTTGTGGAATAGCAAACTTAGGAAAAGATAGTGAAGGATATATTTTTATTGGGGTAGTCGATAAAAAACAGGATGCAGAAAAAATCAAAATCCTAGATAATATTAATCCTATTGAAATTAATGAAAGATATATTGTAGGTATTGATAGAGAAGCAAAAATTCTAGGAAAAGATATTGAAGACTATGTCAAAATTTTGACCAATGCAATTTTAAACTCTGAATTATCCAACCCATTAAAAAATCAAGTAATGACTAAGTTTGATACGGTACTGTATAAAAGTCGTCATACACTTATTAGAATTACTGTACCTATCCAAAATGAGGTTTCATTTGTCGGAGATAAAGCATTTACGAGACACGACTCTTCTACAGTTGAAATAAATGGGAAAGAACTGCTTGCTATTTCTAAGCTTTTTAATTGATAAAAAATAGTGTAATTGCAATTATCTTACCCCCCTCTCCTCGTAGGAGAGGGGCTGGGGGAGAGGTTAAACTGGCATACCTAAAATATCCTCAATCTTAGGCATTTGTTCTAAAGGAATTACTCTACCTTCATCCTCAAAACCTACAATTTGGTCGAAGTTAAGATAGCGATATAATTCCCCTTCAAATGGTGCAATTTTCTCTTTAACAATTGCCATGTATTCTTCCACTGTAGGAATTTTACCTAACAAAGCACAGACAGCAGCTAATTCTGCTGAACCAAGATAAACTCTTGCGCCTTTACCCATGCGGTTGTTGAAGTTACGAGTAGAAGTAGAGAAGACAGTAGAATTATCTTCTACACGGGCTTGATTTCCCATACAGAGAGAACATCCAGGCATTTCGGTACGCGCACCAGCAGCAGCAAAAATGCCATAAACTCCTTCTTCCCGCAGTTGTTTTTCATCCATGCGAGTAGGAGGGCAAATCCACAAACGTGCTTTAGCTACTCCTGCACCTTCTAGGATTTTAGCAGCAGCGCGATAGTGTCCGATATTGGTCATGCAAGAACCGACAAACACTTCATCTACTTTATCCCCTGCACATTCTGACATTAATTTGACGTTGTCGGGGTCGTTAGGTGCAGCAACGATGGGTTCTTTGATTTCATTGAGGTTAACTTCGATGGTATCTGCATATTCTGCATCTGCATCCGCAGACATTAATTGAGGATTAGCTAACCATTCTTCCATCTTAGCGACACGACGCATGAGAGTACGAGCATCACTGTAACCCCGCGCTACCATATTTTTTAGTAGGGCAATATTAGAACGTAAATATTCTGCTACAGTTTCTTCACTAAGTTTGATGGTACTACCAGAACAAGAACGTTCTGCTGTCGCATCGGTAAGTTCAAAGGCTTGTTCTACTTTTAAGTCGGGTAAACCTTCCATTTCCATAATGCGCCCGTTGAAAACATTTTTCTTGTTTTCTTTGGCAACAGTGAGTTTACCTTCTTGAATGGCTACCCAAGGAATAGCATTAACAATATCTCGTAAAGTTACTCCTGGTTGTAATTCTCCAGTGAAACGCACTAATACTGATTCTGGCATATCTAAAGGCATGACCCCTAATGCTGCTGCGAAAGCTACTAAACCAGAACCAGCAGGGAAGGAAATACCAAGAGGAAAACGGGTGTGAGAGTCTCCACCAGTACCTACTGTGTCGGGTAACAACATTCTATTTAACCAGGAATGAATAATACCATCACCAGGGCGCAATGCTACCCCACCACGGGTAGAGAAGAAATCAGGTAATTCTTTATGGGTTTTGATGTCTATGGGTTTGGGATAAGCTGCGGTATGACAGAAGGTTTGTAAGGTTAAGTCCGCATTGAAACCAAGACAAGCCAGTTCTTTTAATTCGTCTCTGGTCATAGGACCTGTGGTATCTTGAGAACCAACAGTAGTCATAATGGGTTCGCAGGAAGTTCCAGGGCGAACACCAGGTAAACCGCAAGCTTTTCCCACCATTTTCTGTGCCAGAGTGAAGCCTTTTCCTGTATCTTCTGGCATAGAGGGGCGCACAAATAGGGTAGAGTGTTCTAAACCTAATGCTTCTCTGGTTTTATCGGTTAAGGCTCTACCAATAAGTAAAGGAATTCTACCACCTGCACGAACTTCATCTAAGATAGTTTCGGGTTTGAGGCTGAAAGTTGTGATTACATCTCCGTTTTCGTTGGTGATTTCTCCTTTGTAGGGATGAATAGTAATTACATCCCCAGTGTTCATTGCAGAAACATCACATTCAATGGGTAATGCGCCAGAGTCTTCGGCGGTATTAAAGAAGATAGGGGCAATTTTCCCACCCAAGATGTAGCCACCAGCTTTTTTATTAGGTATAAACGGGATTTCCCTTCCTAAATGCCATAATACGGAGTTAATTGCCGATTTTCGAGATGAACCAGTACCCACTACATCCCCAACATAAGCTACAGGATGTCCTTTCTCTTTTAACTTAGCAATTGTTTCTAAGCCTTCAGGCATTTTGGCTTCTAACATTGCTAGGGCATGGAGGGGAATGTCAGGGCGCGTCGTAGCATGGGGTGCAGGAGATAAGTCATCGGTGTTGGTTTCCCCTGGTACTTTGAAAACTGTAACAGTAATACTTTCTGCTGCTTTGGGGCGAGAAATAAACCATTCTCCATTCGCCCAAGAGTCTATTACTTGTTTGGCGTAGGGGTTAGTATCGGATAGTTCTAAGACTTCATTAAAAGCATCAAATACTAACAGGGTTTTACTTAACGCACTGGCTGCTTCTGCTGCAATAGCAGGATCATTGGATTTGAGTAACTCTACTAGAGACTGAACGTTATAACCCCCTACCATTGTACCGAGTAAATCTACTGCTCCTTGGGGGGAAATTAGAGGACATTTTAGTTCTTTTTTGGCAATAGCAGTAAGAAATCCCGCTTTAACATAGGCTGCGTCATCAACTCCTGGTGGTACTCTATCTTTGAGTAGTGTCAATAATTCCTCTTTCTCTGCTTCGGGAGGATTTTTGAGCATTTCACAGAGTTGGGATGTTTGTTCTGCGGTTAGGGGAAGAGGTGGTATCCCCATTGCTTCTCTTTTTGCTGCTTGTTTACGATAGGCTTCTAGCATTTAGTGTTCTCCTATATGTGTAGATTTATTGCAGACTATCTTCCTAAATCTTTGTTGGTAGGGAATATATAATACACCTCTCCCCCAACCCCCTCTATCCCCTCCTCACCCCCCTCTATCCCCTCTACAGGGGGGAAGACACAGGAATAGTTTTTTTTATATTGGGGAGGAGTAAGGAATAGTTTTTTTATATTAGGGAGGAGTAAGGAATAGTTTTTTTATATTGGGGAGGGGAGTAAGATAATCTATTTTCTTTTAATGTATCGAGGATTGCCGGTTATGGACTATGGAGTTTTTTAGAGTTTGGTGATGTTTTTTGTCTCGCGCAGAGTCGCAGAGGCGCAGAGAGAGATGCAGAGAGGTTATTTATACTGATTATGGTTTTGTTGTTTTTTATTTCGCGCAAAGAGGTGCGCGGGGATGGGGGGACTTCAACAAACTACAATCAACTGTGGGAAGCAAAACATCAAACCAGAAAAGTCCCCCCTATCCACCCCCGCGTCGGCGACAGACGCAAACGCCAGTTCCTTCAAGTCGGGAAACCCGCCCAACGGACTGGCTTGGGAACGCGCACCTAGCAAAGTCGCAAAGAAGGACGCAGAGGAGTTATTTTTGTTGGTTATAATTCTGGTTTATTTTCATTGAGTATTTAGTAATGTGATGTTAATGCAAGTAGGAAAATATTGGCACTTTGAAAGTGAAGCTATTTTAGAAGATTTTGTATAGCAAAACTTAGATATACTATTCAATTTATTGCCTATAGCAAGACAATATAGAACCTCTAATAATCAAATATGTGATATTTTAGCTGTCAATAATAATCGCCAGTTAATTATATTGGAGTTAAAAAATACAGAAAATAGATATATTATTCAACAACTTACGCGATATTACGATGATTTAATCAAAGAAAAGCCTTTTACAGACAAAATTGATTATCAGCAGTCAGTCAGTTTAATTGCTATCACTCCTAGTTTTCATAGAGATAATTTTATAGATATTAAATATCACACGCTTAATTTTGAGTTATGGAAATTTAAGATTATTCATCAACAAGAAAAATTTTATTTTCAGCTTATAGCATTAACCAGTAAGAAAGAAAAAAAAGTAATAATCCCTTATCAAAAACCTGAAGATAATCTCAGTATCCCTAATCCACCGAGAGCATTACTAAATATTTTATCTAAATGTAGCCAAGAAGAAAAAGACGAATTTTTAAAGATACGCAAATATATTTTTAGTGTTGACTATAATATTGAAGAAATCTCTAGTACAACTAAAGTAATTTATGGTAAAAATAACCATAAATTTATTGCAGAAATACGATTTGATTCTAAAAGGAATAATCTTGCTTTATTTATCTGGCTACCTCTAGTAAATAAAAAGTATTCGGTTGGAAGAATGCGAATCTGGACAGATTGGAAAGTTATTACTGATATTGGTCATATACCAAAAGGACTAGGAAGTATGATAACTTGGCAAGAATATAAATTAAAAAGTCTAATTCCTAAAAAAAAATTTACTGTCAATCCTTATCGTAAATCTGCGATCGCAATGAAGTTTGAATTATATAAAAGCTGGTTACAAAATAGACAATGTACCCAAGCATACCAAGAAATAAAAGATAAATCTAATTCTTTAGAAGAAATAATTGATTATGCTATTGATATATGGCACAGAAAAATTTAGCTCTAGTGCGAGGGTGAATTTTGAATACAGAAGAGATTGCACTTCAAATTTTTAAAATATAATAGTAATATTTTTTACTATGCTTCAAAATAGACTGAGTAAATCATAGTATCAGAAAGTCACAAGATGCGATCGCCAATTTTCGAGGGTTGGGCGATCGCATTTTTTCAATTTCAACCTAAGTAAAGAAATTTATGGGAATAGATCGGGTATGTGGGGGCTTTTTAATGGGGTTGAGGGAGGCTCAAACTCTGTTCAGTTGGGTGTTCGATATAAGTTTTAATGGTTAGTTGTTGGTGGTTAATAGTTGATAGTTGGTTTACACTTGCTAGTTATTACATCAAGACATCACGAAGGGCGCAAGCCTTGCGCCCCTGACTTATTACTTATTACTTATTACTTATTAGCTAGCTGCTTTTGACGGAGGGTTTAACCGAGCTATTAGTTAAACTCTGGAAATACAATGTTCCAACTGTGATGAGAAAAGAGAAGTAAGCAATGATTTGTCCTAAATAAAGAGTTTGGCGATAACCAAAAAGAGCTTTTAAGATAATGCCAGGAAATTGTTTATCTGGCAGTAATGTCGAGCCATCCCAAACTTGCGCTCCGAGAAGACAAGATTCACTGTTAATATTGCACCAATTAGTATGAGATAGTTGGGAAAATAGTAATACACCTTTGTCTAAATGATACAAGGCACTTAAGACTAATCCTCCCACTATTAGGAGAAGGAATATTCCCATAATCTGAAAGAAAAGACGGATATTAATTTTGATACCCAAAGCAAAAAGAAAATAACCCATCACAGCAGCTACAATTAAACCTGCTACTGCACCAAGAGTAGGTAGTAATAGTTGTTGGGGAAATTTTGCCAAGATAAATAATACTGTTTCAAAGCCTTCTCGTAATACTGCAATAAAGATTAGTAAGAATATTCCTTTACCTGCATTGTTTTGATTTAAAGCATCAGAAATTGCTAATTCTACTTCTCCTTTGAGGGATTTAGCTTGTTGAGTCATCCAGAGCAACATCCAGCTTAACATGGCGATCGCCAATAAGCCAAAACTTCCAGCTAAGACTTGTTTGAGAACATTTCCATAAATCCCCCCTGCATTTTCGATCCCTTTGACGCTATTAGCAAGTAAAGCTCCTACTCCAATACTGGCAATAATACCTGCGACAATACCAAGATATACCCAACGATATAATTGTGTTTGTTGGGCTTTTTGCAGACAAGCCATGACGATCCCTACTACTAGCGCAGCTTCAAAGCCTTCTCGCAGGGTGATAATAAAGGTGGGAAAAGCAGCAGTTAAATCCATCTTTGCCAATTGATAGCGGGATAATTGATAATTACCTCGATCTTAATCGAAGCTCTTGTGCAGAAGTTAGCTAACAGCTTTTTCTTTTGAACTTAACATTTCTAGCTGTTGCCAACAAAGATATAGGGCGCGAGGTAAATGAAAACAGCCTTTCCATTTACCACCCTTGAGATTTAATAATACTTCACCACGGCGATCGCAATACCCCCACCATTCTCCATATTCGGGATCAGCAAAATGTTTCCAAGTATAGTCATGAACTTTTTGATACCATTGCCAACATTCCTCACGTCCTGTTAATCTGTAACCCATCAGTAAGGCTACTAGGGTTTCTAGATGTACCCACCAAAGTTTTTGATTCCACTCTAGTTGTTCGGGAGGATGTCCTTTAATATCTAGAAAGTAGTAAATACCGTCATACTGTTTGTCCCAACCAAATTCTAGAGTATTTAAGATAACGTCTACTGCCAGATTAATTAAATCCTCATCAGCTTTGCTAAATTCTGAGACAATTGGAGAATTATCAGTATTTTGTTGCTCCCTGTCTCCTTGTTTTTCTGTTTCCTTGTCAGTCTTCAGGCGAATTTGGGCAATATCCATGATAAACCACATTGCTTCAATGGTATGACCAGGATTAATAAGTCTTCCTGCAAAACAATCTAGATGCTCTCCTTCGGGTGTAACATTTTCATATACTAAGCCTGTATCTCGATCTAAAAACTCTCCCATTATTTCTTGAATAGTAGAATCTATGATAGAGTCTATATCCTCACTTAGTACCTCAGCTTTGCTGTGATCGCTTTTTAATAACCAATCTATTTCTAGGGATAGGTTAGCTAGAATCATTGGTACAGCAAGAGTTTTTAAATTTCTTGTCCCTGGATAAGCTTTATTGTATTGTCCCTTCGGGTTTTCTTGACGACGTAAAACATTCTTGTAAGCTTGTAAGGCGATTTTTTTAGCTGATTCCGAGCCAGATCCAGATGTGGTCTCCCCTTCGGCGAGGCGCAAAGCGAGGGCGTATTCACTAAATGCCATAGCAGCAAAGCAGTCAGAAAAGATATTATAGGGTTGCACTAGGGGTTTTCCTTCTCGGTTGAGAGAAAAGTACCAATTACCCTCTGCATCTCTAGCATTTTTACCTAGAAAATCTGCTCCTAATTGTGATATTTTTAACCAATTTTCTCTGGTTTCTACTTGATTATATAGCAAAGAAAACATCCAAAGTTGACGATTTTGTAACCAAATAAATTTATCTGTATCATACACTTTCCCCTCTCGGTTTAAGCAAGTAAAATATCCTCCATGCTCTAGATCTAAAGAATATTTTTCCCAAAAAGGAATGACATCTTGTAGTAAATTTTTTTTGTATAAGTTAGCTAAATCTTTAAATTGAGAACTCATAAATCCAGCAAATTAAATAAATAATGATTTTGGTTTCTAATAATGTTAGATGCAATTTTTCGTAACATTTGTAACCCCTTAATCAAAGCTATATTTACTTTACCAGATCAAAAAGCTATAGTATATGCCATAATTTTGCTATTAATTTATGGTCTAATTGTATTACCTCTAGGATTTTATCTAAAATTCTTAGAATTTGAAATAGTCACAAATTGGCAAAAAATCTTACAAATTACCGTTACGTCTTTATTTGCACCAGCTATTTTAGAAGAAATATTCTTTCGGATTTTAATACTACCTCACCCTTCAGAAAAGCTTGATTTAATCTTTTTATTTGGTTTAATATTTTTGGGCTTAGTTCTTTTTGTAGTTTATCATCCTCTTAATGCTTACTTGTTCTTTCCCGTGGCTCGTCGAACTTTTTATAATCCAGTATTTTTATTTTTTGCTTTCTTGTTAGGTCTTATATGTAGTATCTCTTATTTACAAAGTGGGTCTTTGTGGATACCAGTAGCAATTCATTGGTTAATTGTGATTATTTGGTTATTAGTTTTGGGAGGACTGAAGCAATTAAATTATTAACTATTTATTTTATAGGGTTCTCATTTGAGTGAGGTAAAGTTAAACACCTTGGTTTTTGATGAAAAGTTGATATTTCCCTATTGTTGTTGATTTCCTTGAGCCTAATACTAGATGTACCTTATAAATCTCTATAGAAGTTTTATTGAAGTTGTGATAATTATTAAACTAAATCTCTTACTTAATTGAAGATGACTATAGAAAAAATTTCTCAATTACGAATATATAATTTTTATAATTGGCTTGATAATTACTAAAAACAAAAACTGGGCATCTTGAGAGAAAATAGATACTTGATAGTAAAACACAACCTATTTTTATACACCTCATGAAAAAGTTGCTCCCTAGTCAGTGGACATCAAGACTATTAGCAACAACATCTGTAGATACTAGATATGCTCTACTAGAAGCTTGTTTAATTGGTTTATTTTCCGCCTTTGCAGCTTTATTACTCAAAGAGGGTATTAGCTGGTTAGAAGATTGGCGCACCAAAGTTACCTACCTCTATGATCCACACTTATCTTTACCTTTAGTGGGTTTTGGTTTGGGATTTTTGGCTGGTTGGCTAGTTGAACTACTCGCCCCAGCAGCAGCAGGAGGTGGTATTCCTCCAGTCAAAGCAGCCCTAGCAAGATATCCCATTATGCTCAATTTACGGGTTGTGGTGGTGAAGACTTTGGGGACAATTCTAACTTTAGGTGCTGGTTTAGCTTTAGGACGAAGAGGTCCTACTGTCCATATTGGCGCAGCTTTAGCAGCACAACTCAGTCGTTGGATACCCAATTCTCCGACAAATCGCCGTCAGATGATTGCAGCAGGAGCAGCAGCAGGTTTAGCAGCAGGTTTTAACACTCCTATTGCTGGAGTGTTATTTGTTATTGAGGAGTTGATGCGAGATATTTCGGGTTTGACTCTGGAAATTGCCATCATTGCTTCTTTTACTGGTGCAGTGGTTTCCCGTATTTTTGAGTTTGCCAATTTGAATGTACACGATATTGTTGTTGCTACTAATTATCCTAATGAGAGCTTTACTCTTGTAGAAATACCTTTTTATCTGCTGTTAGGAATCCTCGCAGGATTATTAGGAGGATTATTTAACCGTGGAATTATCAATGCTATGGCTTGGAGTCGTCGCTTTCCTTTAGCTATGTCTTGGCGTGTTGGGATAGCAGGGTTAGTATCAGGGCTATTTGTGGTTTATTTACCCAATTTTTTCCAAAATAATACAGGTTTAAAGGAATTTTTAGTAGCATACGACCTAGATTGGCAAACCACAGCTTTAGCTTTTGTGGCTCATTTTTGCCTAACTATTCTGATTTATAGCACTGGTGCGCCTGGTGGTTTGTTTGCTCCTGCTTTAGTTTTGGGTTCTGCTTTGGGGGATTTAGTGGGAACATTAGAACTTTTCGTTGTTGGTAATGAACATTCTTATTTGTTTGCTTTAGCAGGAATGGGAGCATTTTTTACCGCAGTAGTGAGAGTTCCTGTGACAGCTATTGTCATTGTGTTTGAGATGACAGCAGATTTTGATGTGGTATTACCGTTGATGATTAGTTCGGCGGTGGCTTATATCGTAGCAGAAAGTTTTTTCCCTGGCTCTTTGTATGAGCATCTTTTAAATGTTAGTGGTATTGAACTGAAGGAGGAAACTGTTAGCCATGATTTTCTCTCTCAACTGACAGCTAATGATGTGATGGAATCTCGTGTGGAAAGTTTGCCTAGTAACCTGACAATGGAAGAGTTGATCAAAGCCATGTCTCGTTCTCACCATCGCGGTTTTCCTGTGGTAGAAGATGGACAGTTAGTGGGAATTGTTACTCAATCTGATATTGCTAGTGCAAGTCAAAAACAAAGCCATACTCTGTTACGGGATATTATGACTCCTCAACCCATTACCGTAAATCCTACTGCTCCTTTGACTGATGTCTTGTATCTATTAAACCGTTACCAACTATCTCGTTTACCTGTGGTTAAGGGAAATAAGTTAGTGGGAATTATTACCCGTAGCGACATTATTAAGGCGGAAGCTAAGCGACTGACAGGTGATCGCGATACGGCTGTAAAACGAGAACCTTCTTATATTGTCTATCAAACTCGCTGTCCTGCCACAGGAAGAGGGCGCATTTTATTACCCATTTCTAATCCCCATCATGCTACTAGTTTAATAACTCTGGCTACAGCGATCGCTCGTTGCCAAAAATACGAGATTCAATGTCTGCAAGTGATCTGTGTACCAAAATACATCTGTCCCAGTCAAGCTACAGTGGATATTACCCCTAGTCGTCAACTAATGCATCGTTTAGAGAGATGGGGTAGAAAACATAACATTCCTCTCCATACTCAAGTCAGAGTTGCTAACGATACAGCAGGAGCAATTTTAGAAACTATTGGTCAAGAACATATTAACTTGCTGCTCATGGGTTGGAAGGGTGAGACTTTGAGTTCGGAGAGCATCTTTAGTAATGTAGTTGATACTATGATTGCTCAAGCTTCTTGTGAATTAATGTTGGTGAAACTAGGAACAACACCTCATTCTTTCCCCCTAAATCTAGCAGGAAAAGGTAGATGGTTAATTCCTACTGCTGGTGGTAGCAATATTAAAAGAGCTATGAAATTTTTACCAGCTTTAGCGGATCTCTATACTCAGCCTAGTTATCCTCAAATCGAATTGTGTCAAGTATATAACTCTACGGGTCAGAAGCAAAACTTTGATCGGCTTAAACCTACAGCCTATGCGATCGCTGATCAAGTAGATCGCCCTGTCTCTACCTTATTGATCCGTGATAATTCTGTCCCAGATGCGGTATTCCGTCTCCATTATGAGCGAGAATACGATTTAATTATCCTTGGAGCTAGTAGCGAAAGCTTACTACAAAATGCTATTCGCGGTAATATCCCTGAAGCGATCGCTCGTAAAACTGATACCACAGTGATTATTGTCCGTAGTCCTATCTAGTGGGGTGTGTAGGGTCAGTTATCAGTTATCAGTTATCAGTTATCACAGCTTCACCTTTTTATCCATCAACAATCACCAATCCCTAATCACCAATCCCCCCGGGAAGAGACTTAATAAATCTAGGTATTGAACCCAAAAGAGGAGGACACGGGTGAGCCGTGCGACGGCTCACCGTAAGATGTCCGTATCGACTTTGTAATGAAGTCTCCTTCGGTGCCCCACTCGCGAAGCGACGAGCGTTGATCTCCCCAATCCTTCATCCTTTATGCTTGATTCCTCATCATGAAAGTTGAGGCTTTACTAGATAATACTGACTTTTTGGGAAAAACAGTTAAATTATCTGTGTAACAATGTCGATCTTAGTAGTATTCTTTTTTACTGCCTATTTTGACTGTATAACTCCTCTTTCTATTAACTTTACAAGGACTTGAGGAAAATGTATCAAATCTGTATATGTTAGAAAACACCCCAATTATCGTATTTTCTTTGTCTTACAAGGGGAAAAGTCAGACAATTGAGAGTCAAAATTAGTTTATTGTTTCAATAAAGTCTAGAAAATCTAGCTGACAACCTTTTCTTTAACTTGTTACTTTTAATTTAAGCAACCGCAAATTAATTCAACTTGGAGCAGAAAAATGGCAAATAACAATCTAAACAATTCCGTCGCTACTTTACTAGATAAATATTCTGTAGAAGACATCTTATTTGCTTTATATTGTAAGGTTGATTCCCGTTTAAGAAATAGTAATCAAGAAACAGAAAAATTACAGCAACAAGTTAATACTTTAGATTTAGCTTGTGAAATGTTAGATGATGTAGATGAAGAAAATACTTTTTGCTTAGTCTATTAGAATAAAAAAACTCATGATAATTTGCTAAAGTAGTGAGAGATATAAAGGGGTTTAACTAATATAAATAAGGACATCTCTTAATCCCTCTGGGTCTACCCCCCTTATTAAGGGGGGATGCTTCTGGAGCGTGAGATCTAAAGTTCGATTATTCTACAGAGTCTAAATGTTTTTCATATTTTTTAAACACAGCTAAACCAGGGAGATCTGTAGTAAATTCTTTAGGTAATCTGTATTTGTCAGCAGGATATTCATCACGAATTGCTAATAAAGAGCGATAAGGTTTCTGCCACTTTTTAAGAATTTTCATGAGTCTAGCAAACTCATCATAAGCAGTATCATGACGATGAACTAAACCCATATACTGCATCATTTTAGCGTGAGTATCAGGAGAATTTTCTTGTTCTGAAATGCCAATAATAGGAGCTAGTTTTTCAAAAACTTCTAAATACTCCAGAATTAATACTACTAAACTTTTGTAGGATAATAAGTCTCTAGCTTCTAATTGTTTGATAATATCTGAGATGGTTCTCAAAATTGTGAAATCGGCAAGCTGATATTTTTTAAACAAAGCCAGTAATTTTAATCCGAGACTGTGCTGAGAAATTGCATTAACTTCTTTCAGATAAGATTGTAGAGCAGCCCTTCCTTCTTCTGAATTCAATAGTGGGATAATTTCTGCAAGTTTCCGTTTAATTTTATTACGGAATTCATCTTTATCAATGTCTTCTTCCAGATTATCAGCTACAAAACGATAAAACTCTTGTTGTTTTCTACTCCGATAACGTAACTCTGTTGACTCAAGTTTTAAGAAGCTACTTTGAGCAGCGATCGCCACTTCGAGAAGTTTAATACTATCACCAATTTTTTTATATTCTCCGATACCTCGCCCTACTTGCTGTTTTAATCTGACATAGAGCATAAATTCTTCACTACCAAACTTTTCACTGGCAATTCTTTCAGCTTTATTCGCCAAACTTCTTAACTCTTTGAAAGTGCGATCGTGTAATAATACTGCTTTATCAGGAACTTTAGGATTACCATATTTTTCTCGCAAATCTTCACCAATACCTTGATCGATGGAATAACCTAAAGCTTTTAATAAAGGAATAACAATATAGTAAGCTCGCCAAGCAATTAATAGTAAAATGCCAATGGTTAAAGGTAAAGGAAACCTAATAGTTTCTTTTGGTTGAGTTGGTATTTCGTCAATCCAACCCTGAGATTGCAGTAATGCCATTGTTTCCTGCATTTGCGCTGCATCTAATGCACCAGAGTTAAATTCTGTATTAATCTCATTGTCTGTGGATAGAAATAACTTACGAGCAGCTAACATACTTAACTGCTCTGTTTC
Organism: Xenococcaceae cyanobacterium MO_167.B27; assembly: GCA_030065935.1. Lineage (GTDB taxonomy): Bacteria > Cyanobacteriota > Cyanobacteriia > Cyanobacteriales > Xenococcaceae > JASJCP01. The sequence goes on along the minus strand of JASJCP010000030.1, from coordinate 9,024 downwards.
TGGCTCAACTAATCCTTGATATATTTCTTGTATATCTTGATTTATTACATCTGGGTTTGTTAAGTTGCTGAATTCATTTGCTAAATTAGATTCTAGTTGTTCTAAGTCTTGTGGTGCTGCATTAGGATCGTCAAGAAAGCTTTGATAGTAATCTTGGATCTGTTGATTTAATTTTTCTACTTCAGGGAGACTATCTAACTTTTGCTCTAATTGTTGAGTGAGTAATTTATTTTGGGTTGCAGAATCAATATTATTTTTACTAGCGGAACTTTGAGCAGATATACTATCAATCAATACAGAATCAACATTATCTTTAAAATAAGAACTTTGGGCAGATACACTATTATTTAATAAATAACCTCTTCTTCTTGCTAGGGTCGAAGTTGGTAAATTACTCTGTTGAATTGAATCAGAAAATTTTATTGAATCAAGCAAAGAGTAATACTTCCCTAGGAATAAAGTAGCACCATAAGCTTTATTGGCTTCCACTGTTCCTAAACTTAACAAAGAAATAGCAGTAGCTACGGTTAATTTTTTGAGGTACTCTCCCATTTTCATTACTCACTACAAAAACATAGTCTATGGTTAGAGTACCCATCTGTTAAAAATAAATTGCTTTTACACCATAGCTTACACCTCATTTTTTGATTGACAGACTACTAGCTAATAGCTTTCAATGATTTCCAATCTGTATTAGAAGTATCTATTGTAGTGACATAAACTTGTTCCTCTTGGGTAAAAGCTTCCGCTTTTGCTTGTTGAGTAGTGAGTAAGTCAGCAGTAGCATCGGAAATGTCACCACTACGTTGATTCAGGCGATCGCGTAATACTTCTAGGGGTGCGGTGCAATGTATAATCTGTAAGGAAATATTGTGTAACTTGATAGCATCTATAACTTTGTGACGGTAATCAATGCGATCATACTTAGCATCGAGAATTACGGTAAAGCCTTCTTGTACCAACATCACACCCAATTCTAATAAACGGTCATAAGTTTTTTGATTCATTTGGGGAGTATATATACTGTCGCTTCCTGTTGCTTCTAGAGCGATACCTGCGATATGTTTGCGAACTGCATCAGAACGAATATGTATTGCACCTGTGTTTCTTGCTATAGTTTTAGCGACGGTGGTTTTACCAGAACCTGATAAACCAGACATTAATATTAGTTTTCCTGACTTACGTTGGGTATATTCCCAAGCTTGTTTGTAATAGTTTGTGGCAGTCTGACTTGCTTCTTGTTTAACTGTTTCAGGAATAGCAGGATCGTCTAGGAGGAAAGATGTTACTTTGGCTCGCACATAAGCTTGTCTGCTGAGGTACAAAGGTAAGAGGGGTAAGCCTTCCCAGTCTCCTGTTTCTTCTAAATAAGTATTAAGAAAAGCATTGGCAAAATCTTGTTTTCCCTTTGCTTCTAAATCCATCATGGCAAAAGCAACATCGTAGATCACATCTACAAAGCGGAAGGGTTCGTTAAATTCGATGCGATCAAAGAGTTGAATTTTATCTTGCCACAAACAGATATTTTTGAGGTGTAAATCTCCGTGACATTCTTTGATTTTATTATTGTTTATTCTGCTATTAAATAAGTCTTCTCGTTCTGCAAAAAAGTTATCTGTATAAGCTTGAGTGGCTGTGAGTTGTTCTTGGGTTTGCGCTCTTCCAATATAGCCTTGAGTTTGAGCATAGTTTTCATCAAATGCTTGGCGGATTTTTTCGACTTTGCCAAAACTACTGATATATTCATTAGTGACGGCATTTTTATGAAATTCAGCTACTATTTTACCCAATTCTTCCATTTTTTCAATGGATAGTTTGCCAGCATCAAATAGATTAATAAACAGATTTTCTTGAGGAAACTGACGCATTTTGAGAGTATAAGCTACAGGTTCACCTGAGCCATTTAAAATAAATTTTTCTCCCTCTTGGGTAATGGGTAGAACTTCTAAATATAATTCTGGTGCGATCGCACTGTTTAAGGAAATTTCTGCATCTAAAAAATGCTTTCTTTTTTCTAAAGTGGAGTAGTCGAGAAAGCCAAAGTTTACCGATTTTTTCAATTTATAAGCATAGTCTCCTGTCAACAAGACGTAGGATACATGAGTCTGTACTAATTCGATATTGTCGGCTACTGGATGGGGATAAAACTCCGACTGTTGCATCTGAGAAATAAGAGCAGAAATTTCCATCATAGAAAGTTGAGATACAGCCTATATATGATACCTAATGTACCGACACTGATTCTAGCGAATACAGTGGTGGAAAGGGGCTTCATTATATCCAGGTGTGGATTTCAAGTTGTTATGCTTAACGCAACGTCTATAAATTAGATAATTCCATAGATTGACGTTGTGTAGATATTAAAGGACGATAATTAGATAATTAATTTTCATGACATTCGCAGAGAGGTTAATGTTCTGATAGTTAGGATGAATAATATGGATGATGCTGGAATAATACAACAGCCATTTTCCCCTAGTACCAATAATAGAGGATGAACTATGGAGCCTATTTCTCTTATTATTGCTGCACTAGTTGCTGGAGCAGCAAAAGCTGCTGGTGATGCAGCCCCAGATGCTTACAATGGCTTGAAGACTTTAATTAAACGTAAGTTTAGTGGTGATCCAAAAGCAGAAATGGTTTTGGAAGAACATGAAACAGATCCTGAAACCTATGAAGCAGCACTGAAAAAGAAATTAGCTGAAGCTGGAGCTGATAAAGATGAGGAAATTATTAAGGCGGCTCAGGAATTGCTGAAACAATTAAAACCTGAAGAATCAAAAGCAGGTAAGTACAATGTGGTTTTTCAAGGTGAAGTTAAGGGAATTCAAGTAGGAGATCGCAACATACAAGAGAATAAATTTGGCTAAAAGCCACTGGAGTGTCTAGATGGCTGAAGATCGTCCCAAATACAATCCAACGTTTGAAGATGAAGTAAAGAGTGCTGTAGTTGGCGAAAAAAACATTGTCTACAATTACTTCTACTATAGGGAAGATGTAAGGGGTAAACCAGTCGAGTCTGAAGAAACTGCTGCTGAGGAAAAACTCCCTTGTCCTTATCGGGGTTTGTTTCATTTTGGTCCCGATGATGCTGAGGTTTTCTTTGGGCGTGAGGTATTTGTCGAAGAACTATTTGCTGCGACTCAAACCCTTAATTTTATAACCGTTTTGGGTGCGTCGGGAAGTGGTAAATCTTCAGTAGTTCTGGCGGGACTGGTGCCCAAACTGCAACAAGCAGGTCACTGGCTGTTTACTCACTTCCGTCCCGGTTCCGACCCTTTCCATGCTCTGGCTTTGGCGCTAGTTCCCCTTTATACTCCCGATTTGAATGCTACTGAACGGATAGCTCAAGCTCGTCAATTAGCAGGTTACTTTTGTGAAGGTACTGTTCCTCTGGCTGATGTATTTGCTCAGATTCACCAAAACCACCCCACGGAGCGGGTATTGTTGATTGCTGACCAGTTTGAAGAACTTTATACTTTGTGTGGGGATCAGAAAATTCGCCGTAGTTTCCTAGATACTTTATTAGCCAGCTTTCAATCCTCTCCTTCTCAATCCCAATCTCCTAATGTGCTAGTTGCAACCATGCGGGTGGATTTCTTGGGAAATGCCCTCTCCTATCCTCCGTTTGGGGATTTATTGCGATACGCCGATGTCAAAATCCGGTCGATGAACCACTCTGAACTTGAGCAGGTAATTGTCAAGCCTGCTCAGAAGTTGGGGGTGACTTTTCAAGAGGGACTGGTGGAACGCATTTTGGATGATGTGGAAGATGAGCCGGGTAATTTGCCTCTGTTGGAGTTTGCTTTGACGGAGTTGTGGAAACGGCGAACGGGCAAACAATTAACTCATGCAGCTTATGAGGCAATTGGTGAGGTACAAGGTGCCCTTGCTCGTCATGCAGATGAGAGTTATGGCAAGTTGAGTTTGGTTGAGCAACAGCAAGTACACCATATTTTTATCCAATTGGTGCGTCCGGGGGAAGGAACGGAGGATACGCGACGACTGGCAATTAAAGCGGAATTGGGTGAAGAAAGCTGGGGATTGATCAAAAAGTTGGCGGATGCGCGATTAGTGGTTACTAGTCGTAATCCTGCGGATCAAGAAACAGTAGAGGTTGTCCATGAAGCGCTGATTCGGAATTGGGGTGAACTACGACAATGGATGGAAACAGACCGCAGTTTTCGGGTTTGGCAAGAGCAACTAAGAGTAGTTTTGCATCAATGGGAAAATGCGAAGCATGATGAAGGGGCATTATTGCGAGGCTTACTATTGCTAGAAGCAGAAGAGTGGCAGAAAAAACGAGGAGAAGAACTAAGTCAAGCTGAACGAAATTTTATTCGGCAAAGTTCAGCATTCAGAGATAAGGAAAAAAAGAAGGAGAAACGTCGACAACTACAAATTATTTCTTGGCTTACTGGTGGTTTGATAGTAGCCTTGGGCTTGACTGGATTAGCTTTGCGACAATGGCAAAAAGCATTAATTGAAGAGATTAACACCATTACGGCATCGGTAGAAACATACTTAGTATCAAATCAAGAGTTTGAAGCTTTGATGGCAAGTCTGAGGGCTGGGAAAAAGGCACAAAATACTTTTGGAGTTGATTTTGAGACTCGAATTCAAGTTATTAGTGCGCTACAAAATTCATTCTATAGGGTTAGAGAGTTTAATAGGTTTTCAGGTCATCAAGATTTGGTCTGGGATGTCAGTTTTAGTCCCGATGGGCAGATAATTGCTTCTGCTAGCTATGATAACACTATCAAACTTTGGAACTTAAAAGGTGAGTTGCTTCAAACTTTTACAGGACATAGAGATCATGTGGATACTGTCAGTTTCAGTCCCAATGTGCAGATGATTGCTTCTAGTAGTAATGATCATATAGTCAAACTCTGGAACTTAAAGGGAGAGTTACTCCAAACTTTTGCAGGGCATGAAGCTTCGGTTAGTAGTGTTAGTTTCAGTCCCGATGGGCAGATGATTGCTTCTGGTAGTGCTGATCATACAGTCAAACTCTGGAACTTAAAGGGAGAATTACTCCAAACTTTTGCAGGGCATGAATTTCCGGTTAGTAGTGTTAGTTTCAGTCCCAATGGGCAGATGATTGCTTCTGGTAGTAATGATCATACAGTCAAACTCTGGAACTTAAAGGGAGAGTTACTCCAAACTTTTGCAGGGCATGAAGCTAGGGTTAGTAGCGTTAGTTTCAGTCCCAATGGGCAGATGATTGCTTCTGGTAGTAATGACAATACAATCAAACTCTGGAACTTAAAGGGAGAGTTACTCCAAACTTTTGCAGGGCATGAAGCTATGGTTAGTAGCGTTAGTTTCAGTCCCGATGGACAGATGATTGCTTCTGGTAGTGGTGACAATACCGTTAAACTCTGGAACTTAAAGGGAGAGTTAGACCAAACTTTGACAGGGCATGAAGCTATGGTTAGTAGCGTTAGTTTCAGTCCAGATGGGCAGATTATTGCTTCTGCTAGTAGTGACAATACCGTTAAGCTTTGGAATCTAAAAAAACCACTGTTGCTTTTTCTTCAAACTAACATAGTGGATGGCAATAATTTCAGTTTGAACCCTAATGGAGAAATGATTGTCTCAGTTAGCAAAGGGGACAAAATTAAACTCTGGAACTTGAAGGGTGAGTTACTTCAAACGCTTAGAGGACATACAAGCAAAGTTATTGATATCGGTTTTAGTCCCGATGGACAGATTATTGTTTCTGTTAGTTATGACAATACCGTAAAACTCTGGAATTTACAGGGTGAATTACTCCAAATTCTCGAAGATTATAGAGTCCCTAACTTAAGTAGGAAAAAGCGTTATGAGCTTGCTAGTGATGGAACTAGTCTCAGTTTGTGGAAACTTTTGAATCTTATTAATAAGAAGACATTTAGTTTTAGTGCTGACAGTAAAACAATAGCTTTTGTCAGTAATAACAATACTATTAAAATCTGGAACTTAGAACAAGAAAAATTAATCACTACTCTTGTAGGACATACAGGGACTTTACGAAGTATTAGTTTTAGTGCCGATGGACAGAATATTATTTCTGTTGGCTATGACAATAAAGTTAAGCTTTGGAGTTTAAACGGAAAATTGCTTATTACTCTTAAAGGATATAACGCAGGTTTCAGTCCCGATGGAAACATAATTGCTTCTGCTAATAATGACGGAACAATTAAACTTTGGAATTTAAATGGAGAGCAAATAACTACCATTGAGGGTGATAAGTTCTTTTTTAGCCCTGATGGAAAAGTAATAGCTTCTGCTAAGAATAACAAAACAATTAAACTTTGGAATTTAAATGGAGAACCAATAGCCGAACTTAGAGGGCATGCAAATTTTGTGAATAGTGTCAGTTTCAGCCCCAATGGCCAGCTAATTGCTTCTGGTAGTGATGACAATACAATTAAACTCTGGAACTTAAAAGGTAAGTTACTTCAAACTCTTATAGGACATAAAGATAGTGTGAATAGTGTTAGTTTCAATTCTGATGGAAAAACTCTTGTTTCTAGCAGCATTGATCAAACTATAAAACTTTGGAGTTTGGATATAGATCGACTAATGATAAGAGGTTGTGATTGGGTACGTGATTATATAGAGAATAACTCTAATATCATTGAAAGCGACAAACATATTTGTAAAGGAAATGAAACTGAGCCTTCAAAAGTTAACCAAGAAGATAAATCGATAGAAAAAAATGAAGCAAAGGAAGAAATTGCTGCTTTTAGCCGAGTTATTGAACTTAAGCCTAATAGTTTCGATGCTTACATAAGTCGATCTCAAGCTTACTTTTTTTTAGAAGACTACAATAAGGCTTTAGATGATTTAAACCAAGCTATTAAGCTTAAACCTAAAACGGCCTATATCTACGGATATAGAGGAACTATTTATCATAAATTGAAAGATTATCCAAAAGCTTTAGCGGATTACAATCAAGCACTTGCTATAGATAATAAATTATTGTTAGTACTAAATAACATTGGTTTAATTAACTATGAAATTGGAGATAAGGAGGAAGCTTTTGAGCAATGGCGTGAAGCGATAATAATTAACGCCAATAAACTGGAATTACTCCAACAAGAATATCAAGAATTACTCCAACAAAAAACTAAAGAAGGTAAAGATATGTTATACCAAGCAGTCCAAATCTCAAACATAGAGAAGGAAGAATTTAGGCTTATAATTGAGAGCGCAGAACCATTGCTAGCCTTCGCAGTTGTTTTATATACTGAGGGCGAGCAGGAAGAGGGATTAGAATTCGCAGAACTAGCTCTAAGACAGGAAAAACGATTAGCGAATGTAGAATTTCTCAAAGACAATCTCTGGGGCGAAAAACTACTAGCAGACACTCAGAAGTTATTAGAAACAGAAAGAATTAAAGCTTTTATGTCGTCAAACCCAACAGTGTTAGAAAAATAGTAAAGCTTTTTTGATTAACGTTATCTTTTATTTTGTCTCTGCTTTAAATACTCCAAAGTCCACTTACTAGAAAACTTTTCAAACTGATACCAATTACCAGTATTCTCTTGCACCATCATTACCCCATCTTCTTCCCGACAACCAATAACAATCCCATAACTACGAGCTAAATCATAAGAACTCTTGCAAAAATATTTTGTGGTATGATTAAAAGTTTTACTTTTTTACTAACGGGACTTAAACAATTTTGGCAGCGATAATAAGGTATGATACTTGTGATAAGTGACTTGAACATTATAAAGTATAGCGATCGCCATTAATGAAAGAAACCACTCCCGCAGCAATGCCTCCTTGTTTTGATAGATGGTGTAAAAAATTTGATGATTTACTTAGGAGTAAAGCTCAAAAAAGGGAGTTTAGACATTATTTAGGGGGATTATTGGGGGAAAGTGAGAGAAAAAATTTATCTCAAATGGCGAGAGACTCAGTAGAGGTCACATACCACAAATTACATCATTTTTTGACTGAGGCAACTTGGGAAGCAGACAATATTAACGAGCGTCGTTTGGAGGTAATGAGTAAATCCAACCAAACTAGAATAAGTCGGGGATTTAGTCTAATTATTGACGACTCAGGACATAGGAAAAGTGGGAATTTTACGGCAGGAGTGGGAAGGCAGTATATCGGGGAAATTGGTAAAACTGATAATGGAAATGTTGTAGTAACAACTCATTTATATGATGGAAAAAAAAGCTTACCTCTAGACATAGAATTATATCAACACGGCAATTCATTACCAGAAGGAAAAAAAGACCCAAAATTCAAGAAAAAACCAGAACTAGCCTTAGAATTGATAGACAAAAGTTTAAAAAGAGATTATAGACCAGGGATAGTCTTAATAGATTCAGGATATGGAAATAATACAAGTTTTTTACTTGAACTAGAAAAAAGAAAATTAAATTATATAGGTGGAATAGCTAAAAATAGAAATATAACTATTAAGGAACATGGTAATAGTGCATCCATGCGAATAGATAAATTAGCAGAAAGTTTATCAAAAGAGGATTTTACAGAAGTAACACTAAATTTAGATAAAGAAAAAAAAGTGTGGGTAGCAACAAAAGAAGTCGAAATATCTCGCTTAGAAGAAGAAAGAACTATAGCTATCGTTATGAATGCAGATACTTTTTCTCAGGCTACAGATGTTGATTATTTTATTACTAATGTTCCTCCAAATATTGTAACTCCACAATGGATAGTCTCAACCTATTCCCAAAGAAATTGGGTGGAAGTATTCTATCGTGAAGTCAAAGGATGGTTGGGATTAAAGGAATATCAAGTTAGAGGAAAAAGAAGTTTAATTCGACATTTTATCTTAGTCTTTTCCGCTTATACGTTTATCCTTTGGCACAAACTTACTGGAGGTTTAAGAAGGCGTTGGGCTAATAAACCTTTGAACACATTTCCTGAAGCATTAGAGGCATTTCGTACAGCTATGTCTTTCCGTTTTGTAGAATGGCTCAACCAAAATCGGAACGTATTTATAGCTTACAAAGCGAGTTGTGGGTTTGTTTGGGCTTAATTTTTGTTTAAGTCCCG
>JASJCP010000176.1 GCA_030065935.1 Xenococcaceae cyanobacterium MO_167.B27 | reverse complement strand
AAACTCTCTGGAGATTTATGAAATATGAGTGGATTGAAAAAGAAGCATATTTGAGTTGGAAAAATTTAGTTGAGTACGTGGAAAACGTTTTAAAAGATTTTGGGACAAAATATACAATTAATTTTGCTTAGGTACTTATTTTCTTCTACAATATTCTGTAGCGTTATTGTATATATAAAATTAATTTTGTTACAAAAAAAATTTATAACATTATCTATATTTTTAAATTGCCAAGATTCATTGATATCTAATGTAATATGAAACTCTGCGTAAGCTCCATCATACATACAATTAGCCCGAACTGAATCATCTAATAACAGTTTAAAATTAGTTTCAAAGACTGAATAAAAATATTCTATATCCCATTTGCCATTGTTTATACATCCCACAATTTCTATTGAAAAATTGTTACTATTTATTTTATTTATATTCAAAAAGGTAAAGTAGTAATTTTGCCGATGATCATCTTCAAGTAATATAGTAATATCTAAATTCTCTGGAATAGTATTGAGCTTTATATTTCCGATCTCAGCGACTTTGATGTTTTTATCAGTTTCTCCTCGAACATATCCATGTGGCGAATCATGATATATTCTTATTTTCTTTTTATTTATAGTAACTTGTGGTTTATTATCAATATATTCAATTTCAATCAATGTATGAACCTGTGTTTTTGTATTTTACATAAAACTTGTTGAATATACTCGCGCAAAGTCGCAAAGACGCAAAGAAAGAAACCCAAAGAGATTTAAAGATTATTTACGATGCGAGTGATGCCATTTTTAATTAAGTCGGTGTTGAAATTAATAAGTAAACCCAGATGCTTATTAGTAAGACGCAGATAAGTAAGCAATTGTTTTTTATGAACAGGAACAACAACTTCCACAGACTTCAACTCAATAATAACCAAATCTTCCACAATAAAATCAGCCCGAAAACCTTCCCCCAAATCCATACCCTCATACACCACAGGAATTGGCTTTTGTCTCTCAAACCTTAACCCCCGCTTCCGTAACTCATAAGCCATCACCGCCTCATAAACCGACTCCAACAAACCAGCACCCAAACCAGTATGAATCTTAAACGCAGCATCAACAATCTCCCTAGCAACATCATTCTCCCTCATACACACTCCCCTCTCTCTTCTTATTCTCTTCCCATTGAAACACCCAACAGAAAAGCCCTTAGCGAACTTCCTTTGGGACTTTGCGACTTTGCGCGAGACAAAAAAAATCCCCCTAAAAAGAGGGATAAACACCAACTAAGCAGCAACCAACTCCTTAGCCGACAACTCACCTAAAATCGCACTAACATTAGTCTTCGCATCACCCAATAACATCAAAGTATTGTCGTTATAAAACAAAGGATTATCCACCCCTGCATAACCAATACCAAGACTGCGCTTCATTACCACCACATTTTGAGCATTCCATACTTCCATAACTGGCATACCTGCAATGGGGCTATCGGGGTCATCTAATGCGCTAGGATTAACAGTATCATTCGCACCTACCACTAACACCACATCAGTATCAGAGAAGTCATCGTTAATTTCTTCCATTTCCAATACAATGTCGTAGGGTACATTAGCTTCTGCCAATAATACATTCATGTGACCAGGCATTCTTCCAGCTACAGGGTGAATACCAAAACGCACTTCTTTACCACGCTTACGGAGGATTTTAGTTACATCAGAAACCATGTGCTGTGCTTGAGCTACTGCCATACCGTAACCAGGTACAATGACCACAGACTTAGCATCATTAAGTAATTCCACAGTTTCTTCTACAGTGGTTGTAGTAGCTTCGCCGTAGGATTTTTTCTCACCACTACTAGCTTTACCACTACCTTCACCAAAACCACCTAAGATGACGCTGATGAAAGAGCGATTCATAGCAGCACACATAATATAGCTGAGAATTGCGCCACTGCTTCCTACTAATGCACCAGTGATAATTAATACGTCATTAGAAAGCATGAAACCAGCAGCAGCAGCAGCCCAACCAGAATAGCTGTTCAGCATAGATATTACCACAGGCATATCCGCACCACCGATCGCCATTACTAAATGCACCCCTAACACACAAGCAATACCTGTCATTATTAGGAGGGGTTGTAAGCCATTTTCTACTGTCAACAGGTTGGTTGGATATGCTTCTTGACCAGAAGCATCCCCCGCCGTCATAAATTGCCAACCGAGGAAAATAGAACCACCTAGCATGGCAATATTAAGTAAGTGACGGGCAGGTAATAGTAAGGGTTTGCTACCAATTAAACCCCGCAACTTACCGAAAGCAATAATCGAACCTGTAAAGGTAACAGCACCGATAAAGATACCGATGAAAATTTCTAATTCATGAATAGTTGCTTCTGCGCCAGTTAAGCCTGATTCTGGTTGTAAGTAGTTGGCAAAACCCACTAAAACCGCAGCTAAACCCACGAAACTGTGAAGCATTGCTACTAATTCGGGCATAGAAGTCATAGCCACTCTCGCAGCTAAGATTGAGCCGATAATTGCCCCAGGAACGATCGCAGCTACTAATGTGGTGTATCCTGTAACCTGGGTACTTAGTGCTGTGGCAATAAAAGCAATTGCCATACCTGCAATACCGAATAGATTACCGCGACGGGCTGTTTCCTGGTTGGATAATCCCCCCAGGCTGAGGATAAATAAGGCACTAGCAGCTATATAAGCTACTGTTAAGAGATTATTGGACATATTTTTAAAGGATAAGGGATAAAGGATGAAGAGTCGTGATGTCGTGATGTCAGAAAAAACAACTACTAACAACTAACAATTAACCACTAACCACTAACTACTAACTACTTCTGGAACATTTTTAACATCCGTTGCGTTACCAAAAAACCACCAGAAATATTAATAGTTCCTACTAGAATCGCGATCGCGCCTAAAATAACAGTAGGTGATGTAAGCTCGCCTGAAATCTCTAACATTCCCCCTAAGATGATGATTCCGCTAATAGCATTGGTCACACTCATCAGGGGTGTATGTAAAGCTGGAGTTACATTCCAGATTACTTGCCAACCTACAAAGCAAGCGAGTACAAAGACGGTAAAGTGAGATAAGAAAGATTCGGGCGCACCGACACCAATACCTACTAATGCAACTGTTGCTAACAGTATCCAGGCTAAACCACTATTAGATTTTTTCTCTTCTTTTTGTTCTGTAATAGCAGCAGTCTTTTTCGGAGGAGTAGGAGAAGGATTGGCAATTTTTGGAGGTGGCCATGTTATTTTACCTTCATGTAAGACTAGCGCGCTTCTAACTACTTGATCTTCATAGTCAATCTTATAATCTTCTACACCACCCATATCTTTAAGTAAATGCCAGAGATTAGTACCATAGAGTTGACTAGATTGGGCAGCCATGCGAGAAGGTAAGTCAGTTAAACCGATAACAGTAACACCTTTATAGTTATAAATCTCATTAGGTTTAGTAACTTCACAGTTACCACCTTGTTCGGCTGCTAAATCGACTATAACAGAACCTTCTTTCATTGATTCCACCATATCAGTCAATATTAGCTTGGGTGCTGGTCTTCCTGGGATTAAAGCGGTAGTAATAATAATATCAATTTCTTTAGCTTGCTCTCTAAACAATGCCATTTCCGCCTCGATAAATTCTTTACTCATTACCTTGGCGTAACCACCAGCACCAGTACCATCTTCTTCAAATTTTAATTCGAGGAATTCTGCACCGAGGCTTTCTACTTGTTCTTTTACCACAGGGCGAGTATCAAAAGCCCTTACTACTGCGCCTAAGCTTCTAGCAGCACCAATAGCAGCTAATCCTGCTACACCAGCACCAATTACCATTACTTTAGCGGGGGGGACTTTTCCTGCTGCGGTAATTTGTCCAGTAAAAAATCTACCAAAGTTATTAGCAGCTTCAATTACAGCGCGATATCCTGCAATATTTGCCATCGATGATAGTGCATCCATTTTTTGGGCGCGACTAATACGGGGAATCGCATCCATTGCTAATACTGTGGCGTTACGGGAAGCTAATTTATTTAATAATTCTTCATTTTGGGCTGGCCAAATAAAGCTAATAATAGTTTTACCTTCTGGTAGTTTTTCTATTTCTTCTCCTTGGGGCGCACGCACTTTCAGAATTATATTAGCTTGTTCCCAAAGACTTTGAGCATCAGGAATAATCTTACATCCTGCCTTTTCATAAGCTTCGTCAGAGAAATTAGCGGATTCGCCAGCACCAGACTGGATTAAAATTTCAAATCCCAATTTTTGCAGCTTTTTAACCGTATCTGGAGTAGCTGCAACGCGAGATTCATTCTCATATATCTCTTTAGGAATACCAATAGTATTGGGAAGATGCTGCTGTTTACTAGCTTCTGCATCTTTAGTGATAGTTGCTGTCATGGATTCTCCTAATTGAGCAAGTGTTAAGTACAGTATTGTATAGGATAGACAATATGTATCTAAGCTTTTCGGACAAAAAAGTGTTTCACCAATACTAATAGCTTTTAATCACAAGTGTCATGACAGTCTTGTGAATTTTATGATCTTTGCTACACTTGTATATCTTGTAAACTTTCGCGACATATATTAGTCTTGTGCAAATTAGCTAGTTTTAAATTTGCTCCCGTGAAACTAGCACTACTCAAATTAGCCTCAACCAAAATTGCTTCATAGAGGTTGGCTTTAGAAAGATTAGCCCCCACTAGATTCGCTCCTTGTAAATTTGCCCCTGATAAATCTGCTTCAACTAAACTAGCACTACTTAAATTAGCACTGCGCAGATTGGCTTCAGTGAGAGTAGCATTCAAGAATGCACCGCTAAAATTAGCACCTTTTAAAGATGCGTGACTCAGATTAGCACCACTCAAGTTAGCTCCGCTCATATTTCCACCATTGAGGGTGATTCCTTGTAGATTGGCATTAGCTAGCTTGGCACCACCTAAATTTGCGCCAATTAAGTCCGCATCGCTGAGATTAGCTGCAATTAAAGTAGCAGCACTGAGATTTGCCCCGATTAAGTTGGCTTTACTTAAGTCTGCCCCTGATAAATCTGCACCACTTAAATTTGCTCCAATTAGATTGGCACTGTGTAAGTTAATTTCTTTAAGATTGGCGCGATATAGACAGACACCATTAAGATTTACCCCAGCAAAATTTCTGACTCCTGTGGCATATTCTTTTAGTAGCTCAGTTATATCTACCATGGCTTTTCTCCGTTCAAAATTTACTAACAAATGGTTAGTATTTGAGTAACTGTTAATTAACCCCTAAACTGTAATAACTTTATCTGGCATAATTGCTCCCTCTAAATTGGCTCCTCGCAGATTGGCGTGAGTCATACTCGCACCAGTCAAATCCGCTTTTCTTAAATCTGCGCCATAAAGATTTGCTCCTCGTAAGTCTGCTCTTTGTAAGTTGGCTTCTATGAGGTTGGCTCCTGCAAGTATTGCTCCAGTTAGATTGGCATTGGTTAAATTGGCTCTTTGCAACCAAGTACCAGTTAGTATGGCTTCAATTAGTTCGCTATGGGATAAATTTGCCTCTTGAAGATTCGCGCCACTGAAATTTACGGCGATTAGCATTGCTCCGCTCAAATCTGCTTGGGTGAGATCTGCTAAGACAAGAAATGCACCGTTAAGATTGGCGTTTCTAAGTTTGGCTTGGGATAAATTAGCCCGAATTAAATTAATACCGCTAAGTTTGGCTCTTGCTAAGTTGGCTCCACTCAACTCGACACTGCTGAAATCGCGATCGCCAGTTGCGTATCTTGTTAATAAAGTATCTACATTCATTTTTCTGTTGATGGTTAGTGGTAACTAGTGGTTACTAGAGTTTCACAACTTCCTCAAATTATTGTTCTAGAACTGTGAATGTAGATCCATTGGAGATTGCGCTAACTATCTACTTTTAATATATTCTCTGTTATCAAACTATGGAACTTTTACGATACAAAAAGTCAACAAATCCACCTTCTACAGAGATATCCAATAAACAAGCTAGAAATAAGCTTAATCTTTGGTTAATTGGTTTTCTCATTGCTTCTTTGGGTGGAGGAATAGCTTATTGGTACATTTCTCAAACACCAACACAAACTATTGAGTCAGAACCAATTACTAAGCTTGTACCTATAGCTGTAACAGCTTTAGGCAGATTAGAACCAGAAGGAGAAGTGATTAAGCTTTCTGTAGCTAATGCCCAAGATAGTCGTGTCAATAAATTGCTGGTAACTGAAGGCGAGCGCGTCAAAGCTCAACAGTTAATTGCAACTCTCCAAGGATTAGACCAAAAACAGGCAGAACTAGCCGAAGCTAAAGAAAATGTACTAGTTTATCAAGCTAAACTGGAGCAAATTAAGGTAGGAGAAGCCAAAATAGCAGAAATTTCTGCTCAAATTGCCAAGATTGCTCAGTTAAAAGCTCAATTACGCACCGAAAGCCTAGAAAGAGAAGCGGAAATAGCTGACGCTCAAGCGGAATTGAAAAACGCTCAGATTAACCATAATCGCTATCAAACTCTCTATCAAGAAGGAGCAGTTAGTAAATCCGCTTTAGACGATCGCCAAGAATTATGGGAACGGGCGCAAGCTAGATTAAATCAAGCACAAGCAAGGCTAGAAAACACTGTCTCGACTTTACAAGAGGCGATCGCCCAAGAACAGGCAATGCTCCATAAGTTAAAAGAAGTTCGCCCTGTAGATTTAGCAGAAGCTAAAGCTGAAGTCAACTATTCGATAGCGAAAGTTAAACGCATTGAATCAGAACTAGAAGACTATTACGTGCGCGTACCCATAGACGGACAAATTTTAAAAATTAATACTCTGGTAGGTGAACAAGTAGATACCAGTGAAGGAATTGTAGAACTAGGAAGAACTAATCAGATGTATGCGATCGCTGAAGTTTATGAAACCGATGTGGGTCAAGTGAAAGTAGGACAGAGGGCAACGGTAATTAGTGAACACGGAGGCTTTGAAGGAGAATTACAGGGAACAGTAGATCACATCGGCTTACAAATTAAAAAACAAGATGTTCTCAAATCCGATCCTGCTGCGGATAAAGATGCTCGTGTAGTTGAAGTCAAAGTGCGTCTCGATGCTCAAGACAGCAATAGAGTGGCAGGATTAACTAATTTACAGGTAAGAGTTCGGATTGATTTGGGTAGTAGTTAGTGGTTAGTAGGAGCGTGGTTAGTAGAGGCATTGGTCAGATATCGTAAATAACCATTAAGTTTTAGGGTTAAATTTTCAATAACAGGTTTGAGTTTTTCAATTTCTTCTCTTGTTAATAGATTTCGAGTGTACGCCCTTCTCAACCAGTGTCTTGTTTCGTTTAAAGAACCTCTAGCAATCCTAATAAAACGCTGATTATCTTTGTAATTAAAGCGTCCGTTTCCCTCAGCGATATTTGCCCCAACACTATCAGCAGAACGAACTATTTGTTTTCCCACTGTGTCTTTCTCAAAATACTGCCACTTTTCGACAATAAACCAAATTTCATCCGCTAACTTTTCAGCCAATTGATAAATTTCCAGTTTCTCAAAATTAGATCTGTCCAAATTATCAACTATCTATTAACTACTAACTACTAACCCTTATTAATCCCAAAATCTCAACGAGACTACCACCAACCACTAACCACGCTCCTACTAACCAATGACCCTTAAAACTCTACTAAAAAGATTCAACAAAGAACCCCCTCTAGGCTGGGCGCAACTTAGGCATCAAAAAGTTCGCTTGTTGGTAGCTTTAATCGCCATTGCTTCTGCCGATATTGTGATTTTTACCATGCAGGGGTTTAGGATGAGTATGTTTGGTGGAGCTACCAACCTTCACAAGCAGCTTCGCGGAGACTTATTTTTAGTCAGCAACCGCGCTGAATATCTTGGTGATGGTCAAACCTTTGATCGCCGTCATTTATACCAAGCTGAAGCGATAGATGGAGTAGCATCTGCTGACCCATTATACTTTTCTTTTGGCAACTGGATTAATCCTTGGAACCAGAAAATAAGCAGTGTAGGCGTAATTGCTTTCGATCCCGTCCGTCCAGTAATCGATCTGCCCGAAATAGATGGACAGCTAGAACAAATCAAACTGCCAGATACCGTTTTATTTGACAGCCTATCCCTCCCCAAATTGGGTTCTGTACCTGAATTTTTAACTATGGGAAAAACCGTTACAACTGAGTTATCGGGACGCAAAATTACGGTTGGTGGGATCTTTACCCTGGGTAGCACAATTTTTATCGACGGACACATTGTTACCAGCGATTGGAATTACCTACGGCTGTTCGGTTCGGATAGCATCGATAATCTCAAAGTTGGCATTCTTACCCTTGAGCCTGGTGTAGATCTAGAAACGGTAAAGAGAAATATTCAGACATATTTGCCCCAGGATGTGGAAGTAATGACCCATCAAGAATTTATCAAATCTGAAGCAGACTACTGGGCTGAAGTTCCTGGTGGGATACTGTTTAACTTTGCTGTTGTGATGGGATTTTTTATCGGGGTGGTGATTGTCTATCAAGTTTTATATGCAGATGTAAACGATCATCTAGCGGAGTATGCCACCCTTAAAGCGATGGGCTATTCGGAGCGGAATCTATTAGTTGTTGTGTTTCAAGAAGGAATTATTCTCGGTGTCTTGGGATTTTTTCCTGGATTTATTGGTTCTGCTGGCATATATGCCCTACTGGGATATTTGACCCGAATTCCCTTACCAATGCGATTTGGTGTGGCATCACAAGTGTTTATTATTACCATTTTGATGTGCTTAATTTCGGCAGCGATCGCCATGCGAAAACTCCAATCAGCCGATCCAGCAGATGTATTCTAGTTTGGTTTTAGTCCCTTAGCTTTTCACTACCCACTAACTACTAACTACTAACCATGCTTCTAAAAACTCTACTGAAAAAATTAACCAAAGAACCCCCTTTGGGCTGGGCGCAACTTAGCCATCAAAAAGTTCGCTTGTTAGTTGCCGTGTCAGGAATTGCCTTTGCAGATATTTTGATCTTTATGCAGCTTGGATTTTATACTAGTCTGTTTGGCGGGATCACTCGCATTCACGAACATCTCAATGGAGATTTATTTTTAGTGAGTGCTAGGGCTAAGACTCTCATTGATGGTCAAAATTTTGACCGTCGTCATCTGTATCAAGCTGCTGCCATAGATGGAATTGCTTCCGCTAGTCCTTTTTATTATTCTAATGCTGGCTGGATTAATCCTTGGGAAAAGAAAGTAACTAGCGTAGCGATTTTGGCTTTCGACCCTGCTCATCCTGTCTTAGATCTGCCAGAAGTCAACCAACAGCTAGAACAAATCAAACTACCAGATAAAGTTCTGGTTGATCGCCTAGCCCGACCAGATTTGGGACCAATTGCAGAAACTTTGGCGCAAGGAAAACCAATTATTACAGAGATATCGGAGCGCAGAATTAGCGTTGAGGGTATGTTTACTTTAGGTACTACGCTCTGGGTTGAAGGATATTTGATAACTAGCGATTGGAATTATCTACGTTTGTACGGTACAAATAGTATCGATAATATAACAGTTGGCGTGCTTAAAGTTGAAGCTGGTGCAGAGGTAGAGACACTCAAGCAAAAAGTCAGAGCTAGCTTACCTAGTGATGTTGCTGTAATGACTCATCAAGAATTTATTAAAGCAGAAAAAGACCATTGGGATCAAAATCACCCCGCAGGAACAATTTTTAACTTTGGGGTAGTAATGGGTTTTGTAGTTGGGGTGGTGATTGTCTATCAAGTTTTATTTGCCGACGTAAACGACCATTTAGCCGAATATGCCACCCTTAAAGCGATGGGTTATCCAGATAAAAGTCTGCTGATGGTAGTTTTTCAAGAAGCAATTATTCTCGCCGTGCTAGGTTTTATTCCTGGTTTTGGTGTTTCTATTGGGATGTATGGCTTGCTAGAAGCTCTAACCAAGATGCCCTTGGCAATGCAATCTGATGTCGCTTTAAGAGTATTTTTCCTCACAGTTACTATGTGTCTAGCTTCTGGTGCGATCGCAATTCGGAAACTGAGTTCAGCCGATCCTGCGGAAGTATTTTAGGATTTAGTCACGCTCCCACTAACCACCAACTACTAACTATGTCCCCAAACCCTGTTGTTACCATTCATAACCTCAACCATGACTTTGGTAAAGGTGAATTACGCAAAAGAGTACTGTTTGATGTAGATTTGGCAATCTATGCTGGTGAAATTGTCATTATGACTGGTCCTTCTGGTAGTGGCAAAACTACTTTGTTAACTCTCATTGGCGGTTTGCGTTCTGTACAGTCAGGTAGCGTTAAAATTTTGGGACAAGAACTGTTTGGTGCTAGTAAAAATGAATTAGTTAAGGTTCGCAACCAGATTGGTTTTATCTTTCAATCCCATAACTTACTTTCTTGTCTGACAGCAGAACAAAATGTCGGAATGTCTTTAAGACTGCATCCAGATATTCCCTTGGAACAACGTATTAACATGACTTCAGATATTTTAGAAGCAGTAGGATTAGGAGATAGGGTAAATTATTATCCTGATAATCTTTCTGGAGGACAACAACAACGAGTTGCGATCGCCCGTGCTTTAGTCAGTCAACCACAATTAGTGTTAGCAGATGAACCTACCGCAGCATTAGACAGTAAATCTGGTCGTAATGTTGTGGAAATTATGCAGCAATTGGCTAAAGAACAGGGTTGCACAATTCTCTTAGTAACTCACGATAATCGCATTCTCGATATAGCTGATCGCATTGTGCATCTGGAAGATGGCAGATTGGCGAAAGATATCCCAGTAATAAGTAATAACTAGGGGCAAGGCACTGCCTTGCTCTGGAACTTCCGCCTTCTTCTGCCTTCTTTTAATTCTTAATTCAATTTTCCCCAAGGTTGAAAGCCATGAGAGTGAACTACCCGAAAAGCATGGAGATTGAGAATAGTTGCAGGGCTGGGGGGACTACAGAGAAGGCTTAAATTCTTATGTAGTAAGTATTGTAGATACACGACCTGAAAAAAGATAACCAGTTCTGAAAGATTTTTTTTGGTCAATTAGGGCGATGGCGAGACTGAAAAAGCTGA
>JASJCP010000175.1 GCA_030065935.1 Xenococcaceae cyanobacterium MO_167.B27 | reverse complement strand
GCCAATATTTTGGTTAAATGTATGCACAGACTCGATAGAGAGCGAGTGAGTAGCGGGTTTTTGGCTAACCCTTTAAGGATTTTTATCTCTTAAGAATCCCCCGAATTTCTTGAAAGTTCGTTCAGAACTTTATTCGTGGGGAGTGTCAACTAATCCTAAAGTGTGACCAATTTCGTGGGGGATAGTATTAGCAATCAAATTCGATAATTGATTGAGAGTCAAATTTGCTAGATAAGAAGCAGGACAAATTTTGTCGATACGCACTATAATAGCCATATTTGTCACGGACTTATATTCACTTAATACTAAAACTTGATTTAACTTATCCCACCCATAAATGACATGGGATTACTCAAGCGGTTGTTAATTGTTAATTGATAAAAAGTTGATTGTGAGGGCAAAAATGGTGAGGTTTCCTCGTGAGGTGTTGAGGAAGTTAGAGGAGTTGCGGAAGCCTACATCTTATAGCATTTATCACCCATTAGCGGTCGAGATAGAAAATAATTTTATAACAGCCAAAAAATCTCAAATCCCTCCCTGTTCTTAATAATTCTTAACTCTTAGCCAAGATTATTCAGTTTTAAGTAGCTGTGGAGAATAAATTACATAGTGATGACAGGGAATAGGCACTCTTGCAAAATGTTTGCTCCTTCACCAGTGGTAGATTGAGTAGCTGCATCAATTCTTCCTTCGTTTTCTAAGTGGATAGAGTTGGCTTCTATATTAATATTTCCTGGTTCTCCCGTTCCTGGTTCTCTTAATCCAAGACTTTGAAAGTTACTTGCACTAATAGTCGCACCATCACGAATAATTAATTCATCAGTAAAAACCTTAATATCTCCACCCTTTCCACTGCCCATAGTAGCAGTAGTATTTAGACCACTGCGTCCACTTCCTTCTCGAAAACCAATTAATTCAATATAATAGACCTCTTGCGAAAGTCGCGACCCGCGAAGCTGTTGCTGATAGCACCGCTAATTATTTTTACTTAAAGAAAGCTCATAATTGTAAATACCAGCGATTAAATTAAAGCGTAGAGAAAATCTTTTTCGGCGGTTACGATATCGTTCTGATATTATTCTAAAAATTTTTAGAGACCGATATACATGTTCGATAACAATTCTAATTGAAGCTAATTCTCTATTATGTTTCTTTTGTTCTGTAGATAGCTCTTTCCCCTTGGGTTTTTTATAAGGAACTTTACTTGATTTATGGATTTTTTGTATTCCTTGATATCCTTTATCTCCTATACAGATAATTTTTTCTGGTAAATAGATTTTACTTCTCTTAAGTAACTTAAAATCCTGTTCAGTACCTTGGCTATAATCAGTACACAGTATTTGCTTACTTTGTTGATCGATTAGTATTTGAGACTTTAATGTATGCTTTTTCTTCTTGCCACTGTAAGGGACTTGCGCTTTATTAAAATACCAGCCTTTAAACTAATTCATTTGACTCCATAGCTCCTACGGCTAACTGATGAAGGCTGGTATTTTAATTTTTTGCTCCTTCCTAAAATTGTTTTTGTTTTTTTTAGGTCGTTCAATAGGAGTTTCTGTAACATCAATGACAAGAGTTGTTAAATTTTTATCTAATTTTAGTATCTCTTTTTTACCTGGTAATCTAAAATCTTGTCCTTGAATTAAAATATTTTCTATTTTTCTAATTATCCGATAAACATTTGATTCATTTAATCCCCAAGATTGTCCAATATGAAAATAAGTTCTGTATTCGCGCTTTTTATTCTAGAGTCATTAAAACTTGATTTTCTAGACTTAATTTTGATGGTCTTCGGTGTTTTCTTCTTTAACTTTTCCTGTTTTTCTACTAATTTTACCATTTGGGTAAAGGTTTCTGGATTAACTCCACACAGGCGTTTAAACTCTTCTGGCTTGAGTTTTTTAGCAATGGAAGAATTTAAGGAATATCTTAAAATAACTGAATCAGATTTTTCTGAATACTTAGAAAATTTAGAAGACTATGAAGAACGTCTAGCTCGTAGTGAGATTCAGTGGTAAAAATAAACATTAGTCATTAGAGATTACACGATAAATATGCGATCGCAATGGTGAAGCTGAATCTTGGTTTAATTTAGGAGATACTCGGAAAAACTTACAGCAAAAATCTGCTAAAACAGCTTACGAAAATTCCAGAAAACTATATCAAGCAATAGGATTAGATAAAAAGGTAGAAGAATGCAATGAGGCAATTCAAGATTTAGAAAATGACAACATATAAAACTTGTGTGATTATTTGACGATATGCGATCTTAATCTAATAAAGAAGAACATTAGCCAGCCAGACAGCCAGAGAATAAATTCTCTGTCTGATACTCTAAGTCCTATAAGACGGACTTTAGTTATAAGCCAAGAAATTCATTTCTGGGTTCATTTAATAAATGCTACACCATATATATTAATGTATATAGTTTTATGCCATATCCAAATCCATCAAATAAATTAAAATCTTGATATGGCTCAGTAGTAACACAATGGATACTTTAACCCTCGACTTCCAATCAGTCGAACTAACCGACGAACAGTTTTATCAACTGTGTATCAATAACCGCGATTTACGCATTGAAAGAAATGCTAATGGAGATCTAGTAATTATGCCCCCAACTGGAGGAAAAACAGGACATCGTAACGGCAGATTAATACAACAATTATTCAATTGGTCAGATCGCGATGGTACTGGTATTGCTTTTGATTCCTCGACTGGGTTTCTATTACCTAACGGTGCAAATCGCTCTCCCGATGCTTCTTGGATACCTATCGCGAGATGGAATGCACTGACCAATTTACAAAAACAAAGATTTTTGCCTCTGTGTCCCGATTTTGCTATTGAATTGCTTTCTCCTAGCGATAATTTGGTTAAAACTCAAAAAAAGATGCAAGAGTATCTAGATAATGGCATGGTGTTGGGTTGGTTAATTAATCCTTCGCAACAGCAGGTAGAAATCTATCGTCAGGGAAAACAGGTTGAAGTTTTAAATGCACCCATTAGTTTATCGGGAGAAAATGTGTTACCTGGGTTTGTCCTCGATTTGCAACCTATTTGGTGACATCGAATTACTAGAAAACCAAATTATTCGTACAAGCGTTACCTCGGTTGAGTAATCTCATCCACACCGCCAATCATATACAATGACTGTTCTGGATAATCAGAAAACTCATCATTCAAAATACGATCGCATCCATCTAAAGCATTCTCTAACTTAACCATCTTTCCTTCTAACCCTGTAAACTGTTCTGTAGTAAAAAAGGGCTGTGTTAGAAATCTCTCTAGTCTGCGGGCGCGATATACTGTTTGTC
Organism: Xenococcaceae cyanobacterium MO_167.B27; assembly: GCA_030065935.1. GTDB lineage: Bacteria > Cyanobacteriota > Cyanobacteriia > Cyanobacteriales > Xenococcaceae > JASJCP01. Next base: position 7,788 of record JASJCP010000175.1, on the reverse strand, counting down.
GTTCGCTTTGGGCTAATTCTTCTAGTCCCAACATGGCAATAATATCTTTTAATTCTTCGTAATTAGCTAAGGTTTGACGCACTGCTTGAGCAATTTGGTAATGACGATCGCCGACTACTTGAGGTGTTAACATTTTAGAATCGGACTGTAGAGGATCGATCGCGGGATATAATCCTTCACTGACGCGCTTACGAGATAAAACAATAGAAGCGGAGAGATGGGAGAAAGTATGTACCGCAGCAGGATCGGTAAAGTCATCGGCGGGGACATATACTGCTTGAATGGAAGTAATTGAACCTGATGCAGTGTTGCAGATTCGTTCTTCTAATTCTGCTAACTCTGTAGCTAAAGTAGGCTGATAACCAACCCGTGAAGGTAATTGTCCCATCAAACCAGATACTTCTGAACCAGCTTGAATAAAACGAAAGATATTATCGATAGTTAACAGAACATCTTTATGAAGATCGTCGCGGAAATATTCTGCCATAGTTAAGGCTGCGTGTCCAACACGGAAGCGTACCCCAGGAGATTCGTTCATCTGTCCAAATACCATTACAGTATTGTTTAACACTCCCGCTTCTTTCATCTCCCGATAAAGTTCTTCACCTTCCCGCGATCTCTCACCAATACCACAAAAAATACTTACTCCTTCATAACGACTGACAACATTATTAATTAACTCAGTAATTAAAACCGTTTTACCTACCCCTGCACCCCCAAATAATCCTGCTTTTCCGCCTTTTTCCAAAGGTGCGAGAACATCTATAGCTTTAATTCCTGTAAGAAAAATATCTGTTGTTGTAGCGCGATTGCCCAAAGGAACAGGAGTACTATGAAGCGATCGCCATTGACTAACTGATAGTTGTTCTCTACCGTCGATAGTTTCGCCAAAAACATTAAACATCCTACCCAAGTTAGCCTCTCCTACAGGAACTTGAAGAGGATGACCAGTATTATTAACAATTGAACCTCTAGCTAATCCTTGAGTGGGAGTAAGGGCGATAGTTCTGACTAATTCCGAACTAAGATAGGTCATTACTTCCAGAGCTACCCGTGTATTTTCTCCTGCTGTTAATAAACTATGGAGTTCAGGTAGTGAATCAGGAAATAAAACATCAACTACACTACCTCGAATAGAAACTACTTTACCTTGACTTACTAAGTTATCAACCACTAACTACTAACCACTAACTACTAACCAAAATCCAACAAAAAAAGCCAGCAGAGAACAATTTATTTCTACTAGCTTATTTGGGAGATTAATTATTGTTTATATCTAAAGCACTTAAGAGTATTGTTAGTTATCGTCATAAGGTTCGCCTTCAAAAGGTTGTACTCCTGATTTAGGATAGTCATCATCAGTAGGCTGAAACAGCCTAGAGACATCATTCCAAATAGATTGAACTGCATCTTGTAGCCATTGAAAAATCTTCATCTTTTTGACCTCTCTGTAAAATCTACTATTTATTTATTAGCCTATAATCATTAACATCTAACCTTACTTGCTTGTTTCATCTTTGGCATAGTTATAGTTAGAATTCCATCAATAAGCTCCGCTCTAACTTTTTCTACTTGAATTTTTACTGGCAGACGAACATTACATTCAAGCTGCCCATAATGAAGTTGAGAAGGAATTACCTCTTGTTCTGCTATTGATTTATGTTGATCGTGACTTCCACAAATGGAGATGGATTCACTTTCAGCATGAATATTCAAATGTTTGATGTCAACCCCTGGAACTTCTGCCTTAAGAATCAAATTTCTATTGGTTTGGTTTAATTCAATAGCTGGAGACCAATTTTTACTGTGTTCGTTCATTGACATCTTCTCCTAATGCTTCCATAAGCAAGAAATTTATGGAAATTAGTGTTTATCTTTTATGGTTTTAGATTAAGCCAAAATTTTGAAGAAATTGTGAGGACGATTCCCCATAGAGTTTTCATTTTCCCAAAATAGAATTTATGTACTATATATATTCTATATTCATTACTATCATGGCTCTCAAAACATATCGACCTACAAAAATACTTTAAAGGTTAATTAGAGAAAACTAAAATTTTTCTAAGCACGTGCTGTGGTTCTTTTAATTTTGCCCGCGATTCATGAGGGGCAGCTCACTTGGGGAAACCCCAAGTGTTTATACGCGGGAGTCCCGTCGCGCTCCCGCGAGGGTCTTCTCGCAGAAGAGAGATAACTCCTCACAATATCCTCAAAAAATTGCCCTAATTTAAAAGTAAATCAAGGAGGAGGAGAGATGGTGGATTTGTCTACAACCTATTTAGGACTAAAATTGCGATCGCCTTTAGTAGTTGGTGCTGCTGCCCCCTTAACAGAAGATATTGATAACATCAAACGTATCGAAGATGCTGGAGCAGGAGCAGTAGTTTTACACTCTTTATTTGAAGAACAGTTATTAGAAGAACGTTATCTCCTCTATCATCATCTAACTCACAATACAGAAAGCTATCCCGAAGCTATTTCCTACTTTCCCGAACAGGAAATTTTCCATGTTGGTTCCCAAGCCTATCTCGACCATATTCGTCGCGCTAAAGATATGGTGGATATTCCCATTATTGCTAGCCTCAATAGTTCCACAGTAGGTAGTTGGGGTAATTATGCACGCCAGGTAGAACAAGCAGGTGCAGATGGGTTGGAACTAAACATCTATTACGTTCCCACAGATCTATCAATGACTGGAGAAGAGGTAGAACAAACTTATATTGATATTGTTCGTTCTGTCACTGGAACCATAAACCTTCCTGTAGCAGTAAAACTAAGTCCTTTCTTTAGCAACATGGCAAACATGGCGAAACGATTGAGCGATGCAGGAGCAAATGGCTTAGTATTATTCAACCGCTTTTATCAACCCGATATCGATTTAGAAACCTTAGAGCTAGAACCTAACTTACTCCTAAGCACTTCTAGAGAAATGCGTTTACCAATGCGTTGGATTGCTATTTTGTATGGCACTATTCCCGTAGATTTTGCTGCTACGAGTGGAATTCGTACCGCCCATGATGTTCTCAAAATGATGATGGTAGGTGCTAATGTCACCATGTTAGTCAGCGTACTATTGAGTCATGGAATCCAACATATTCAGAAAATTGAAAAAGACATAGTTGAGTGGCTAGAAGTCAAAGAATACGATTCAATCGCTCAGTTACAAGGCAGCTTGAGCCAAATAAATTGTCCTAACCCTGGTGTTTTTGAACGAGTGCAATATCTTCAAGCTATACAAACCTATCAAACAATAATGAGCAATCAAGCAGGGTCTCGGGCGCAGGTTTCCTAGCGCGGATAACAACTAACAACTAACCACTAACCAAACCAACATGAACAAAAAAATTGGAATTCTTACCAGTGGCGGAGACTGTCCAGGCTTAAACGCAATTATTCGTGCTGTAGTTAAATGCGCTAGCCAGAAAGGATGGGAAGTATATGGTATTCCCTATGGTACAGAGGGTTTTCTCAGACTAGAACAAAAAAAATGTCGCTCAGATGATTTAAAGTTAAGAGAACATGGTTACGATCTACCAGGGATACTTCATGGGATAGATATTCTGCAATTTCTTAGCGGTAGTATTTTAGGCTCTTTAAGTAAAGGGGATCCTAGCAATCAAGCGATCGCAAAAACCATTATTCAAGGTTATAAAGATTTACAACTCGATGCCCTAATTGCAGTGGGAGGAGATGGCAGTCTAGATATTATCTACGATCTGGCACAACAGGGGCAATGGAATATCATTGGGATTCCTAAAACCATTGATAATGACGTACCTTTTACACAGAGATCTATCGGATTCCGTACTGCGGTAGATACAGTAACATCTGCTGTCTACGATCTCACCTTTACTGCTGCTAGTCATGATCGCACAATGGTAGTTCAAGTGATGGGGCGTAATGCAGGTCATTTGGCACTACATTCTGGTATCGCTGGCGGTGCTGATATTATTTTAATTCCCGAACTTACCCCAACTCTAGACACAGAGCTAATTAATAATATATGTCTGCACATTGCCCAGTTGCGTTGCTCAGGACGTAAATTTGCCCTCATTGTCATTGCTGAAGGCGTAAAAAATCAAGCAGGAGAAAAAGAAAAATATATCGCAGACTATCTAGCCCAACAAATTGACGAAATAAGTCATAAACTTTGTCTGACTGGTAAACCAGAGTTTTGCAACCTAGATAATATTGAAACTCGTTCGACAGTTTTGGGTCATATTCAACGCAGTGGTACACCCTCATCTTACGATCGCCTCTTAGCTGCTACCTTTGCCAAGAAAGCCATAGACTTAATTGCTGAAGAAAATTATAACCAGCTTGTGGTCTGGCAAAATGGTGAAGTACAAATTCAGCCCTTAGATAAAGTTGTAGCTCATATCAAACAGCGTCATCAACTCGGTGTTTGTCCTAACCCTGTCAATCCCGATGGTTTTTTAGTAGCTACAGCGCGATCGCTTGGGATTTATTTGGGATGAATTATGAGGGATGAATTATGAGGGAGACCTTCGGTAGTCGCTTCGCGATGAGGAGCGGAACTTCATAAGTAATAAGTAATAAGTAGTAAGTAAGAGATAAGAGGTAATAGGTATCGCGGTAATAGGTATTTATCATCCCTTATTTCTCGTATCCTACCACCCCTTATCCCTTGGTGTTCAAACTTTGACTACTAACTACTAACTACTAACTACTAACCAGATTATGCTAGCAAGATCGAAATATCCTCTACCACCTCCCAAAATCCAAAAAATTGCTCATACTTTTAGCTGGTATGGGTGGTTGAGTTTATGGATACAGCTTGGATTAGCATTTGCATCTATAGTTATTTTGCTGTTTGCTGCTTCTGGGCGAAAATTTAGTCCTGATGCTAGTACGACGGGAATTGGGATAGGAATATTTTGGTCTGTTTGCAGCTTTTTAGTGTTGTGGGTGACTATCTTTTTTGCCTTTCGCTATACTCGCATTGCTAAAGGCTTACTCCGAGAGCCAGATACTCATTTGCATCCACGGAAATCAGATACAGTTCAACTGCTGCGCTTTGCGGTTATCGTGGGATTTGTCGGGATATTGCTAGGGCTTGTTGGTGCTGGTTCGAGTCTAGGAGTGCTAATAGCTAAAACAATATCTCAACCTCCAGGGATGGCAATTACTCATCCTGATCGCATTGTTCGAGCTTTGGATGTTTTTGTCGTCGTAGCTAATTTTAATTTGATTACTGCTCACTTTGTCGGTGCTGCTACCTCGATGTGGCTGCTAGAAAAACTGCACTCAAATAAGGGATGAATTATGAGGGGTCGCTAGACTTCGTCGCCCTTCACCGAACGCGCACCTTCGGTGAGAGGAGTGAAGAGTCAGGTAAGAGGTATTTATCCTTCCTCATCCAGAATCCCTCATCCTTATGGAATGATGCTAGCAGCCTCTAGCTAGATATGGATTGCAACACCTACCTAGAGGTCATTTTCGATTTAACCTACAGCAGACAGTGTCTAGCTCACACTGGTGGCTGTTTACTTTGCTTCTTGCGCTTCATTGCTACTCCTAGACCGCCGACGGCGAGTAACCCAAGGATAGAAGCAGGTTCGGGGACGGTGGTGGGTTCTTGTGGGTTTGGTTGTGGAAAGTCGCGAGTAGTTACTGAGACTAAGCCATTATATTCACCACCGCTCTGTGATGGAATATCCCCAAACTGAAATGTCAACTCATCTACGGGGAAATTGGGATTTCCTAAACTGAATGTTTGATCTCCAGTTGTAACAATCACACTCGCAATTTCTAGACTTTCAAATTCCACACCCAGGGGATTACTACCACCAGGAGGGTTCTCATTGAATTCACCCTGAAATGTTGACCCTGCTCCAATAGTCAGCAACACTTCATTACCGCTAGCATTTTCGTTACCGTCAGTATCGAAGTTAAATACTAGGTCGTTTGTGAGTTCATACTGGAATTCTTGGAAGATACCATCTACAGGATCAAGACCTGTAACAAATTCAAAGTTTCCAGTTGGTGGCGGAGTCAAAGCTATCAATTCAGGGGTATCGAAGAAAGGAGCAAACTCATCACTAGCGGAAAAAACTGCTGCTAGCCCCCCTAATGAATCAGGGCTGAATGTAACGGAGAAAATGTCACCCGCTACAGGATTTACATCATCGAAAAAGTCTGATGTCCCATCGCTCCACCCAAGCTGACCAGCCCTCGCTGGAGTAGCAATGATTCCTATACCTGCGATAACTGCGATCGCTGTACCTCCAGATAAGATACTCTCAGTAAGCTTGTTATTTTTAAAGTTCTTAATCATAGTTGTCAGAAAAACAAAAACAAAAAACTAGGAAGCTAGAAACTAACTTCAAGCTAATTTATTCCGCTTTTTCGAGTTATTTAAACTTTTAACGGCAAATTCAACTTAAGTAAAATTACTCTTAGTTTATTTACGGTTTAAGTGTATCAAATTTTTTCTACTCGCTTTACAGTAACTTTATATTAACTTTACATTATCTTTGCAATTCATTTGTATTGATTTATAAGGGCTGAAAAAGTACAAGATTAAGCTAAAACCAAGCTATGGTAGGCTTTGAGACTTAAATACAGAACATAAATTACCTTGTTATTATATTTAATTTACTCAAAAAAAACTCAATTTTATAAAAAAATAGTATAAAAAAAAATATTAATATAACCAATGTAAAACCCAAAATTAAAGGGTTTGTAAAATACATATTTTTGTGACTATTCAGGTAACAACTATCTGTTATTTTAGGGTAAATTAAATAAATTATTATCCATTTATCGGAAACAATATTTGATAAGATACCAAAGAAAAATACCAGCAGCATCAAAGCAATTTAACACCAGCGAGGGACTCGACTAACCAATCCATAACGACATAAACAAAGTCAAACACTGTATAAACTAAAATAAAACCAAAATAAAAGTTTAAAATAGTAACACGCAGTAGCAATAACCCCTAGTACGACATGACCAACACAAAAAAGACTACCATTCCCCATTGGTCACAAGTTAAGAATTTTATTAATTTAATCCTTTTGAATAAGCTATTTAATAGAGTATTTAAGTATGCCTTTTTGTTGAGGTTAAAACCGAATTTTCTCGATTTTGAGTATCAATGACAATAAATTACAACTAAGACTCAGGTGGTTGACTGGTTGTTTCAGACCTTGAACAACTGATCGCCAGTGCGCCAATTTCTCTTGGAACAGCTTTATAGGTGTTGTTCCCTGTATTCAAGTCGGGAAAGATGAGAACAGAAACTTATTCTGCTACTTGGGAGTTGGAAATTTTCTGGTAAGCAAGGTTAAATCCACAAAATCACCAAGAAATAAATTTCTTGGCTAATACCTCAAGTCCTCTCAAGAGGACTCTTATCTAGTTTTCATAACAAAGAGCTATTCTGTCTATTTTAACGTAATGTCGGGCAGAATTCCCTTATCCTCTACAGGGAACGGGATGAATGCCCGACCAATAAAAAAGCTGCGGAGCATCCTTATTCTCTACCACCTGATTGATTTTCAATATACTCTTTGATAACTTCTAGAGGTGCGCCTCCACAACTAATAATGCACTTTGAGTCATGCCATAATGCGCGCTTTTTTCCCCAGTAAAACTTAGCTATTTCTTGGGGATATTTTTTTCTAATAATTCTACTACTCGCTGATTTTAGCGAAGACACCAGATTAGAAATATTGTTGTTTGGATGTAAATCTATAAGCAGGTGTAAATGATCTGACTCCCCTTGGCAATTCGATAAAATCGACTGGTTAGATTCTAATA
>JASJCP010000031.1 GCA_030065935.1 Xenococcaceae cyanobacterium MO_167.B27 | reverse complement strand
ATTCCAAATTGTCTAGGTGCGTTGCTCGTACCAACTTACAGCAATTTATAGCTAGATTTCTGGTACTTGCAAGTATTATACAACGGCTGAAGTCCTTGCTATATAAAGATTTGGTGTTGAGAATATCTCTATTTTGTATCCTTACACCTTGCCTCGTGCTCGATCCTCTCCCAGAAGGTCGAGGGAATTCCCGCTCGGTTCTTTAAATCAGATCTTGCACCATTGTCGGTAAGCGGGAAAACCCACCTCGTAATCAATTCCTCCACTCACAGAATAAGTCCATTCAAATGGACTAAAACGCTTATCTAGTATTCTTTATAAGACTTTTTCTATTAGCCAGAGATTTGAATCTCTGGTAGTTGTTGATACTATAATATATACCCATAAACATTACAAAATGTAAATACAATGACTAATCCTACTCCCGAAACACAAGAGCCACAAGTTACGTCACCAGAAGAACCGAAACCTACAGATAGCTATGTTAAATTAGCGATGCGTAATATGGTGCGGAAAGGAGGTAAATCTTTACGGCATTTCTTTTTAACCATGATAGGTTTAATGGGATTGTTAATTGGTTTATCCTATCTGACGAAGCCCTAAAGGAATAACTGAGTGATCAAAGTAGCAGCTTATATAGAGAATACTTATCCAGCATTTTTAGAAGATGATCTTAATATAAATACAGCATCTCTAAATTTGATTCCTTGGTCTGACTGGTTTCGAGTTTGGCTAGAAGCAATGTATCCTAATATTCCTTCTGGGAATAACTATGAATTAACAATGCGCTTAACGGGCGATCGCGAAATTCAAGCCTTTAACGCCCAATATCGTCACAAAAACCAACCAACAGACGTTCTCGCTTTTGCTGCTTTAGAAACTGAAGTACCCCAACCAGCCAACTTCAACGAACCTTTATATTTAGGAGATATTATTATTTCTCTAGACACCGCAACTCGGCAAGCTAGCGATCGCAAACACTCTTTAACCGAAGAACTTGCATGGTTAGCTACTCACGGGTTACTTCATCTTTTAGGATGGGATCATCCTGATGAATTGAGTTTGGAAAAAATGCTATCACAGCAAGCAGAATTGCTGAAAATTATCGCCATTAGCGAAAAAATTTAATATTTATGCTGTTTTTCTTGAACATAATGATTAAATGAATCTAGGGGGAGATGACGGGAGAAAAAAGTATCTGTAATTAATTTTTAACAAAACTTTTAAAGACTACTATGACTGAATCTACTAACGGAAAAGTAACAAGTCTATCTTGGTTAAACTCTGAAACTTCAGAGATCGCTCAAAATTTACTATCAGGTTCAACTACCAAAAAAGCCAGTCTGCGAGAATTAGCTTGGAAAGTTGCACCCAACTTACTCTTAAGTGTCAAATATGCTTGGGCTGGAGTACGTTACGCCTTTATCACTCAAAGAAACTTTCGCATTCATACAATCATCGCAACCCTAGCAATTAGCTTGGGTCTTTTTTTAAAAGTCAGTGCTATAGAAATGGCAGTAATTACCCTGACTTGCGCTATAGTAATGGTCTTAGAGTTGCTCAATACAGCAATTGAATCGGTAGTTGACCTTACCGTTAAGCAGACCTATCACGAACTAGCTAAAATTGCTAAAGACTGTGCTGCTGGTGCGGTTTTGATATCAGCGATCGCAGCAGTTCTCGTAGCCATGTGGATTTTACTACCACCTCTACTGCAACTCATCTTCTCAATATAAGAAAGGAGATAGAACTTGATTATCGTTATTGATAACTACGATAGTTTTACATACAACCTAGTCCAATATCTAGGAGAATTAGGGCAAGAATTACCAGTAGCCCAAGAGATACAAGTTTATCGTAACGATAAAATAGATCTAGAAACCATAAGTCAACTCCAACCCGATGGAATTGTGATTTCTCCAGGTCCCGGTCGTCCCGAAGATGCAGGAATATCTTTAGAATTAATTAAACAACTTGGCGATCGCATTCCCATCTTAGGAGTTTGCTTAGGTCATCAGAGTATTGGACAAGTCTTTGGTGGTAAAGTCGTCTCTGCACCAATTTTAATGCACGGTAAAACCTCCCCCATCCACCACCTCAACACAGGAGTATTTAAAGACATCGAGTCTCCCTTCACTGCTACTCGTTATCACAGCTTAGTAATAGACCGCGCAGACATTCCTGATGTATTAGAAATTACTGCTTGGACAGAGGATGGTACGATTATGGGCGTGCGACATCGGAACTATCCTCACATTCAAGGAGTCCAATTTCATCCAGAGAGTATCCTGACCAATGCGGGTAAACAGTTACTCCGTAATTTCTTGGAATCTCTGGAAGTGAAGCAAGAAAGCAAAGTATGAAACGGCGACAATTAATACGTTACGGTGGAATTAGTCTCTTAAGCGCGAGCGCTCTTACAAGAGTTCAAACTACTAGTGCGCAAACCTCTAACAATGGAGTAACCATAACCTATCTAGGACACACCTGCTTTTTATTTTCAGGAAACGGTTTTAAAGTCCTAGTTAATCCCTTCCGTACCATTGGTTGTACGGCTAACTATTCAGTACCCTATGTAACATCAGATTTAGTTTTAATCAGTAGCTTCCTACTTGATGAAGGCGCAGTAGAAGAAGTTAAAGGAAATCCCAGGATCATAACTCAACCTGGAGACTATACAATTAATAATCTCAAGTTTCAGGGAATTAGCACCCCCCATGACCGCGAAGGAGGAAGACGTTTCGGTAGAAATATCGCCTGGAATTGGAATCAAGGAGGAGTTAAAATTCTCCATCTCGGTGGCGCAGCAGCACCCATTAGCATAGAAGAAAGAATCTTAATGGGTAGCCCAGATGTTGTATTGATTCCCGTTGGTGGTGGTGCAAAATCCTATAATCCCCAAGAAGCCAAAGACGCGATCGATGTTTTGAAACCCCGTGTAGTAATTCCTACTCAATATCTTACTGATGCAGCCGACAAAGAAGCTTGTGATCTTGTAGGTGTAGATGAGTTTTTAGCATTAGCATCAGGAATGGAAATTAAAAAACTCAACACTAATAGAATTGCGATCAAACCCTCTGACCTACCCTCAGAAGGAACTTTAATTAGAGTCCTCCGTTACAGCTAGATACACTTTTTAGAAAATATCAATGATCGCGATCACAGTCAATCTGTGTTAATTAGATCACACTGGGAGGTAAAGTGTATCTATTTATAAACTTTATATGAAGTTTTTATTATTAAAAGCTCTTTTATTGCGCCGTGCTAAAGATGAGGGTTTTACCTTACCGATAGTAATTGCGATCGGTTTAGTTATGCTGTTACTAAGTACAGTTAACCTAATCCAGTCTGGAGAAGAAACCGTCCTGAGTATTTCTAAACAAGGCTCATCAAATGCTTTAGCTAGTGCCGAGTTTGGAATTGCTCGTTATCGAGAATTACTTAATAATAATCGTGTCTTAGCTGTATATAACCTAGACCAATGGACAAATGTTGCAGGAGAAGCCTGTAATAATATAACCAATAGTGCTGGAGGTTGGGCTGATAATAATTCTAATACTACTTGGCGAGATGTCAGTTTAAATGAAACTACTTTTTCCGTTGATTTTAATGATGATGGCGATCAAACTGATACCAATGTTGTAATTGGCGAGTATAAGATAGTTGACTATGAATATGATAACGATGGTCTTGTTGATGGTGCTGATACTAACGGAACAGATAACAGAAATATAAGTCTAATCAGTGATGTAGCCAACGATATAGATGGTGATGGTGAGAGTGATGCTAGAGGTTTTTTAACAGTTAAAGGTCGCGCTCCTGATGGTAGTGAAGCTCAAATAGAGGTTGAAATTCCCCTCGGAGTCAATACAGACGATCTCAATAGTTTAGACCCTGCACTGTGGATTAGACAGAGTAGTGTAACTGAAAGTGAGTTTGGCAACATAACTTTAACTTCTGGCAATATCGTTTTATATCGAGCATCCGCTAGTCCAACTGGATGCGATGATTTTACAGAAGGAGTCATAACAGGTATTAGAGACCCTCGCCAGTTACCACCAATAGTTGATATAGCAAGTGTTACAGCCAGAGAACTTGATGGAGATATCAGTGCTGAAACTGGCTCTACTGTCAATTATTTCAACGGTAGCGAAATACTTTTAGGTACTGACTATGATAATGATGGTGACTACGATGATGATGGTACTAATGATGGTCCTCAAGCTCGCAACACTGTGGATGGAGTAGCTCGCTACTACTACAGAACCAATAGTCAAAATTTAGTTATAGATAGCGGTGAAAGCATACTCGCAGATGGTTTAGGAAAAGTAATTATCTATGTCGATGGGGATCTAGATATCAATACCGGAGCTAGTCTAATTCGTCTCGCTAACTTTAGTAATATTGCTACATCTCGTTATCTAGAAATTCATGTAGCAGGCAATGTTGATATAAGTGGTGATGGTGATTTAGAAATTAAAGGCTTACTTCACGTACCTAATGGAACAGTAACTATTAGTGGTTTGGCTAATGTAGATGTTACAGGTTCAATCTGGGCAAATGATTGGGATAATAGTTCAGGTGGAACTGTAACTATCGATACTGATGACTACAAATTTTACAGCTTGACCCCCAACAGAACTCCTAAACCACTAACCTATCGTCCCACTAATTGGGAAACACAGGAGGTAGAGTAAATTATGTGGAAAAGAATTACTTTACGAAAGAAAAAAAACTCATCAAATCAAGGTTTTATCACCCTAGAGATTTTAGTTTCTATAATTATCGCCCTTGCTTTTGTTGCTTTCTCTTTGCAAGCTTTAGTCTTGGGAATGATGCTTAAAGTTCAAGCACAGGAAGACCAAAGAGCAGACCAGTTAATACAAGAAGATATAGAAAGACTGAATGATTTAGGTAGCACTCTAGGTACTGGAACTGGTACTTGTAACGCAAATGCTTATGGAGGAGGATATGCTAGTGGGTTATGGACAGCTTTAACTACGGAAGCACCTACTGTAACTACACAATTATTAAGAACAGTCAATAATGATGGGTCGATCACATCAGAAGGTACAACATTAACCTTAAATCGTACTCATATAAGTAACAATGGCGCGTATAGCGATGCACCTCACAGAACTTTAAAAATTCATTATCAAGTAACTAATAGTGATGGAGATATTATTGCCAACCGTTATGTGGAGGTGATTCCCGATGTGGCATTGGAATGTCCGTAAGAATCAGGGATTTACCCTCATCGAAATGTTAGCAACAGCGATCATAATTGGTATTGTTGCTGCTATTTCTGCTCCTAATCTTTTAGGTCTGCTCAATCGCAATCGAGTAAATCAAGGTTTAGTACAATTAGAGGGAGCAATCAAAGAAGCCCAAAGACAAGCAATTCGTAATGGAAAAACTTGTAAAATTAAATTGACGACCACTACAGACAGTGATGGTAATACAAGAGTGCTGCTTACTAGGGTACTAGCTTCAGACCCAGGGGAAACAGGTAGCCCTGATTATAGTGGTTGTTTGTTAGAAGATCGTATATTGCCAAGAGATGTTACAACAACTACAACGATCACTGGAACTCCTACTAAAATAACGTTTTCTAGCAAAGGCAACACTGATGCTGCTAGTCAAGGGAGTATCATTATATCTCATAGTGGCACAACAGAAGAAAAGTGTTTAGTTATTACTGGAACATTAGGCAATATATTAACTGGAGAATATAATGGTACTAACTGCATTACTAATTAAGAGTTACTAGGAAACTAAGATTTCAAGATATATCGCGTTTCTCTAATAAATGAGTTAAAAAATTGTTCTTTAAAAGTCAGTAGGGTGGGGTGTGCCTCGCCCTACAATTTATGTATTGCTCCAAACTCATGTTGATTAATAGCACAATTTAGGGATGAAAGTTACAATAATTGGCTAAACATAAATAGTTAATTATTATGAAAATAATATTTCATAATTCTAAAGACATTGGTATTACTCTGACAGAAACTTTAGTAGTTGCAGTTATTATTGGTATCTTAGCAGCTATTGCAGCCCCTAATCTTTTGGGTTTATTAAGTCGTAATAGAGTTAATGAAGCATTAGGGAAAATAAACGGAGCAATTAAAGAAAGTCAAAGACAAGCAATTCGTAACGGAAAGTTATGTCGTGTCAATATTGATCCTTCTACTAATACTATTAGTGGTAATCCTACTGATTGTTTATTTAATACTAGAGAAATTGCAGATAGTGTAGATATCAGAACTAATTTATCTGGTACACCACCTAATATTTTATTTTCTGCTAAAGGTTCTACTACCAAAAGTGGTACTATAGTCGTCTCTTCAGACTCAACGAATCTTCAGAGATGTTTTGTAATCTCTCTTGGTTTAGGTATTACTAGAACTGGTGAATATACGGGAAGTAAAACTGGCTCTGTTTCTGCGGATGATTGTCAATCAAATTAATTTTTTGCGTTCTAATGTGAGTTTTATTACTAATTGACTGACAAAAGATCAATTCATCATAATATTACCGAACTTGATTATCCCATACATAAACCAAGTTTGCCTACTCAGACTAACACATTAAAGATAGAAACAATCCACGTATGCAGATTTTGCTTGTATAGGAGTTTCAACCAGGCATAATCCCAAATTTTATGAGTCAACTAGGTTCTATTGTTAAGCTAAGTAAAATCACTAATACCTAATTTCAATAACCTGTTTATTTTCCAAACAAGATGGGAACAATACAAATATGTAAATTTACAGAATCATTAAATCCAGAAATATGGCTAAAAATTTAGGATTGATGGCAAAAATCGGTGGTGGATGCTTTGCTACCCTTATTTCTTTAGTGGGAATAGATGCTGCTCAAGCTCTCGACTTTAATTTCAGTTGGTCATCAACTTCAGGAAATAGTAGCACACCAGCTTTTCTTGGTACTGGGGTAGGAACAGCAAACGGTTCTTTTACTGTCAATAAAAATGCTGGAGAGTCTTTTGCTGCTGGTGACATGAGCGATATCTCTATTACTATCTCTGATGGGCTAGATAGTTTTTCTCGCACCTCTGCTCAGGGTTTCAACTTCAATTTTATAGAAGGAACTATCTCAGGAGATGGTTCATCCATCACATTTTCTGATTTTGGTTTATTTTGGAATGATGCAGGTACTAAATCGTTTGGTTGTTTCGATACCGGTTGTGGTGGTTCAAGCAATGGTCAAGATAATCCAATTCTACTCGAAGCTGGATCGGTAAGTTATTTTACAGGTTACTCTACTAGTAATGCTGCTTTAGCTTCTATTTCCGGAACTGCAAGCACTTCTACTCCTGTACCTTTTGAACTCAATCCCAATTCAGGAATTTTAATTCTCATGAGTTTATGGGGTACAAAGACAGTATTTCAGAGATGGAAAAATAGTAAATCAATTGATGATTAGTTATTTTAGAAATCGCAGTAAACTTTTTATTGCATCATTTAGGTTTCAATAGGGATAATTCCGTAAATTATCCTTTTTTCTATTTTTATACTTAACCAAATAACTGAAATGGTGAGGAAGTGAAGCAACCCCACCATCCCTCACCACCAAAATTCAAAGCATTTATCTAAACATACTCTCATTTTTTTTCAATCTAGGGCGAGGACGTATATGTGTTTTCAAATTTATCATTAGTCACAATTAAGATAGCATCTTGCACATCAAATCCTGGTTCGCTCTGGTCAGTATGCCCTATCTCAAATGCAAAAATTCTTTGATCATTCCCAAGTCCTATAATTCTGTAACCGCCAGTACCATCACTTCCATTGAGATATTCTGCATATCCTTGATCCACTAAAAATTGTCCTAGAGATGTTTGTATCCCTAAGCTATTGGCATCTCCAGCGTAGTTATATCCAGAACGATTCAAATCACCCTCAAGTAAACTATCCTTTTTTAAAACCAAGACAGTCCCATCGCCTTTTACATCAGGATCATTATAAGTTCCACCATCATTATTACCATTAAAACTTTGCCAATAATTTGGTTCACTTCCGCCACTGTCTGTCAACTTTATTGTGTAATTTCTAGAGTCACTGCTGCTAATACAGTTTGATCCATTTATTGGAGCAATTTCAATTTCTAGATTGTTATTAGCAGAAACATCTATTGGTTGAGCCTGTCTATTTGGCTCATGAGTCCAGGTTGTTGTGTTAGCACCACTATTAAAAGTAAATTGTACAGTCCATGGATTATTTTGAATATTGCTAACACGAGTTGACGCAGTCTCTAATACTTGATAACTACAAGTATAATCGACTTTTAAGGTTTTAAAGTTAGTGGGAGTATCTTCAGCCTCCTCTTCGCTATCAACAGTCACATCTTTTGCCCTAGCTACTGCTTTAGTATCTGCCGTATAGTTGGTATCATCGCCAGTTGTGGTGTCTATTCCTCCTGTTAAGAATATTTGTGCTGCATTATTTGTCCCACTAATACAAGCATAAAATCCAGCAGGATTATTAGCTAAAGGTGGATTTAAAGTATCCCCTGCATCACACGGATTTGTAGCAATAGCTGTATCATCAATCCCATCAATTAAAGCTTCTTCTTGCCAACCATTTTGCGTATATTCACCATTAGCATTAAGAGGAGGACCCCATCTGTATAGAACTTGAGGTCCTTGCCAATTAGTGCCACTAGATGATTCAAGGTAATAGACTATTCTTTCTGAAGTAGTATCGTTATTGTCCGTGTCTAACGTATCACCATCATTAATTTCAGGAATATCCAGTGCTAAAACTACTGTTTTTCCAGTTGTGTTAAACGCACCACCACCATTATCCCTGGCATTATCGGCATTACTCTCAATTGATCTAGCCCGTCTAATTTCATCAGAAATAAATTCAATAGCTCGTGTTGCTTCATTTCTAGCCGATATTTTGGAGCTTTCTGTACTAGTAGTTCTCAGTATTTGATATAAACCAAAACCTAACGCTCCAGTCACAAAAATACTCATAATTAATCCGATGAGTAATTCAAAGAGAGTGAATCCAGAGTTATTTTTCTTGATTCTGAGGAGTTGATATAGTTGTTTACTGTTCATCGTTATTTTAAAAAATTAGTAATTTAAAAAATTGATATTTATCTTAGAGGTAGATGTTGCATTTTAAAAATTTATTGGTTTAACAATGAATTTGCATAGCTCATTGAGGATTTGTTATTTTGTGTTGTTATTAAAATTTTGGTATTGCTCACAAGTCAAAAAAAAGCTATATTTAGCCTATAAAAATAAGAACATTTTTTTGAAACAAAGTATATTGACTATAGTTATAAACGTAGATAGGTAATATCCAACTATACCTATAGTAGAAAAACTAACTCAAGATTGTAAATCGTGGAACTTACTTAGATTAAATATCAAGTTCACTTAAACTTGTTAGTATTTATTTAAAAAATAGCTTGGATATAATTTAATTTGTTGAGGAAATCTCAGAGATTAGAATTAATTTCTTGCATATCGAGTTGGAAATCGAATTTGCTACTAACCATTGCTATATTTGCGATCGCCAATCTATAATAAAGCCTTATAAGCTGCGACTGTTTTTTGTGCGGTCTTTTGCCAAGAAAATTGCTGCGCTCTTTGTTTTCCTTTCAAGATTAACTCTTGATTTAGTTGGGTGCTGCTAATAACTTGATAAATGGCTTCTGCTAATTGTAATGGCTCATTAGGATCGATGGTTAAAGCTGCATCCCCTGCTACTTCTGGTAAGGAAGAAACATATGATGTCACTACTGGAGTACCAAGAGTCATCGCCTCTAATACTGGTAGCCCAAAACCTTCATAACGGGAAGGATAAGCAAAAACATCAGCCATGCTGTAACAAAAAGCTACAGCTTGATCCGTAAGATAATCTAGGTGATAGATATTTTGTTTGTAGGGTGAGTTGTTAATTGATTCAAAAATGGGTTCATATCGCCATCCTTTTTTACCAACCAGTAATAAGTTATGCGCGATCGCATATTCTCGTTTAAGATAATTAAAGGCGGTAATGAGAGCAGTAATATTTTTTCTCGGTTCGATAGTGCTGACAAATAAAATATAGGGCTGACTAAAATCGTAGTTTATAGATTGCTTGATTGTCTCTAGGGGTAACTGGGATAAATAGTCAGGAGTATAGCGACTAGCTAAAGGAGTTACCCAAATCTTTTCTGGTTCGATATCTAAATATTCAATAATATCTCTTTTGGTACTTTCTGAAATAGCAATTATTAAATCAGTCCATTGCAGACATTTTTTTACTTTTTTGCCATAGTTGGCTGCTACAGCATCAATATATTCTGGATACTTCAGAAAGGCTAAGTCATATATAGTTATAACTTTTAAGCTTTGAGTATAAGGAAAAACGCTGTAGTTTGTTCCATGAATAATATCACAAGAGTCAGAATATTTCTTTAAATAGCTGGATAATAGCTGAGGAAAATAATTAATTAAAATATTGGATATTCTTACAGGAATAGGTAAATAATTTTGATGGGTATAAGGCTGTAAAATTTCTGGTAAAGCTAAATTTCCTTTTAACCAATTACTGAATCTTGGTTGATAAATAATACCTAATTCAAAATCTTCTTGGTTTTGTAGTGTCAATAAATTAGCCAGTAAATTAGTAACATATAATCCGACTCCGCTTGGCTTTGGTGTGATTGGGGTTGCATCAACAACAATTTTGAGCATCCTGGGTATTAGTTTAATTTTGCACTATTGTAAGGCGATGCACTGCCCACCCTACTTTTCTGTGTAAACCTCGATATATAGCTAAGAAAGCTGATAATCTAAAAAATGTAACATAAATATTTTTTCAAGATCAGCATAAGATAAAATGAACTATCTAATAGCAGTATTGTCCGATCGCATAAAAGCAGAAGAAGCTTACACTGCTTTAGAGAAGGCTAATATTCCCCAGTCTCAGATCGCTATTGTGGGTAAAGGATATAAAACAGCAGATGAGTTTGGCTTAATCGATCCTAATCAACAAGCGAAAAAAAGAGCGATTCAGATGGCATACTGGTTAGTGCCTTTTGGTTTTGCTGCTGGTTATGCTTTCAATCTTATTACAGGTTTAGATACTCTAGATTGGGCTGGAGAACCAGGAAACCATATAGTAGGTGGTATTTTGGGTGCAATTGGTGGTGCAATGGGTAGTATTTTTGTTGGGGGTGGTGTGGGTTTAAGCACTGGAAGCGGAGATGCCCTACCCTATCGCAACCGTCTTAATGCAGGTAAGTATTTAGTCATCGTCAAAGGTTCGGAGCTTTTGCAGCAACAAGCTACAGGGATTTTACGTAGCTTTCAACCTGAAAGTTTACAAGGGTACAGACCATAGTAATCACTAATCAGTAATCAGTAATCAGTAATCAGTATTCAGTGATAAATCACTAACTACTAACCACTAACCACTAACCATCAACAATCAACTACTAACCACTAACTACTAACCACTAACCACTAACCACCAAAAAAATGTTACCGAGAGAAGAATTATTAAAAAGAGTCGAAAATCGTGAGGAAATTGCTCGTATTATCGATCAAGCGGAGCAAGCAATCAAAACTTGGGAGATAGTTTTAACTGATTTTATTGCACCACCTGTAATGATAGAAGTACGGGAAATATTTAAGAATCTTACGGAAATAGATATTCTCTTCTGGGGTGGTTATCCTCAAGCGGAAAGACAACGACTTGGTATATCGCGCTCCGATATTCCTTTAGATAAATCTCATATTGAGTTAGCAGCTTTAGATATTGCTGGTAATTTCTTGTTTGATACCGCTACTCATCGAGATTTTTTGGGAGCTATTTTAGGAACAGGAATAATCAGGGAAAAAATCGGGGATATTATTGTGTTGGGAGAAAGAGGGGCGCAGGTTATCGTCGTACCAGAGATGGTGAATTTCTTGGAGACTAGTCTTACTCAAGTGCGCTCTGTACCTGTTAAAACACGACAGATTGAGTGGAGTGAATTAAAAATACGCCCTCCTCAGAAGAAGGAAATGACAACAGTAGAAGCTTCTATGAGGTTAGATGCCATCGCGTCTGCGGGTTTTGGAATGTCTCGTAGTAAAATGGCTAGTGCGATTACTGCTGGTGATGTAAGGGTTAATTGGAAAGAAGTTACTCAAGCTAGCTATAACGTAAAAGCAGGAGATTTGGTTTCTGTAAGAGGTAAAGGAAGACTGGAAATAGGAGATGTTTCTGTCACCAAAAAGCAGCGTTATCGAATTAATTTAGTTAGATACAAGTAGAGGTTTAAGGCTAGTAAATTGAATATAAGGAATTAGTTAACATTTTCTCAAGTTCTGATGCTGGTTTAGGATGAGAAAAATAGTAACCTTGTACCTGTTCACAGCCAAAAAAGCCAATTTTTTCTAATTGTTCTAATTGTTCTTTGGTTTCTACTCCTTCTGCGATAACATCCATACCTAAATTGTGAGCTAAGACAATAATTGTTTCGACAATAGCTTGGTGTTTACCTGGAATATGGATTTGTTTGATAAAACTTTTATCGATTTTTAACGTATCTAAAGCAAAGCGATGTAGATAATTTAAAGAAGAATAACCAGTACCGAAATCGTCGATAGCTAATTTAATACCTGAAGCTCGTAACTGTTGCAGTTTAATATTATTAGCTTCTGAATTGTCTATAATTATGCTTTCAGTTATTTCTAGTTTTAAAAACTTTCTTTTCAAACCCGTGAGAAACAAAATTTCATTAATTTTATCTAATAAATCAGGATGAGTAAATTGTCTGACCGACAAATTAATACTCATAAATTGTAATTTACTTTGAGGGAAATTTTTTTGCCAGATTACCATTTGCTGACAAGCTTGTTGAAAAACCCACCAACCTAAATCAATGATTAATCCTGTTTCTTCTGCTATGGGAATAAAAACCCCAGGAGATATTAATCCTTTTGTGGGATGAAACCAACGCACTAAGGCTTCAAATCCAATAATTCTATAATTTTCTAAAGAAATAATGGGTTGATAATGAACTTCTAGTTCTTGATTTTTTAAAGCTTTTCTAAGGCTAGTTTCTAAAGAAATTCTCGCTATTGTTTTAGCGTGCATTTGGTTATCAAAAGTTTTATCAATACCTTTCCCTTGGGCTTTGGCTTCATACAAAGCAATATCTGCATTTCGTAGGAAATCCTCGGGTTTTTTAAAGCCTGAAGTACTTAAAACAATCCCAATACTAGTGCTAATAAATACTTCATTATTATCTAAATTAAATACTGGACCTAAAGCTTTGACAATTATTTTAGCAATTCTAGTAGCATTATCAGTGTTTCTAAGATTAGGAAGTAGAATAACAAACTCGTCTCCTCCAAGACGAGCCATAATATCCCAAGAATTTAAACATTTTTGTAACCGATGAGATACTTCAATTAATAAGCGATCGCCTACTAAATGCCCAAAACTATCATTAACTGATTTAAAACCATCTAAATCTAAAAGTAAAACTGCAAAAATTTGCTCACTGTGTCGGTTAATTTTGTCGATTTCATTTTGCAGAAACTCAATAAATGCAGCACGATTATATAATCCAGTAAGAGAATCATGGTAAGCAGTATATTTTAATTGCGCGTTCGCTTTTTTATGATTATTAATATTAATTAAAGTGCCTGAAGCTTGATTTTGATTATGACTAGCTACAGATATTTCTAACCAAACAGATTCCCCATTTTGGTGTTGAAAACATAGCTCTTGTTTTAGAGTCTTTTTATCTTGCAAAACTGCTTGTAATAATTTTTCTCCTTTAGTTCTTGAATCAACTGTTAAAAAACTGTTTAAAGGCAATCGCAATGAATGTTCTACAGAATATCCTAACGTTTCAGACCAAGCAAGATTGAGAAATATTAGTTTTCCTTCCTCATCTATAGTAAAAACAATTTCTCGCAAATTTTCCACTAATAAACGATAATGTTTTTCGGATGCTACTAGTTTTTCTACTAAGCGATATTGAATTTTGTTCTGTATTTCTTCTAGAGTTGGTTTCTGAATCATTGGGCGATCGCCAAAATAATATTTACATTTTTAGATACAAAAAAATTATTGTCTCAATAAATTTATTGCGAGATTTATCGTAATTCTCTCTTGTCATGAGGTACAGTTTTTAATCCTGGTTTTTTGTAAAGCCACTACTTATCTATTGTTTTGTCACATCCTGATTAATAGTCACCTGATCGCCATCTTTAAGATAAGCTGCACCTTTCAGGACAATGCGATCGCCAGATTGTAATCCACTGATAACTTCTATATGGTCATTAGGTAAGATTTCCCCCATTTTCACTAACCTCCCTTTAACTGTATTATCTGGTTGCACTACAAAAGCCAAAGCCGTACCATCAGGTTGAGGTAACAGAGCTTTAGTAGGTACAGTCTCTCCTGTGGTCTGAGAAGTTGTGATCGCTGCTCGGAGGAACATTCCTGGTTTCAAGTTGAGTTTGGAAGGTAAATCAACTTTTACTGTCGCTTGACGGGAATCTCCATCAACAATGGGGTCAATTTCCCGAACTATTCCTGTAATAGTAGGAATATTAAGATTATCAGCGATGATGTTAACTTTTTGTTGGGGGCGAATTTCTCCAATGAGAGTTTCGGGAACTTTTAATCTCAGTTCCAATATTCCATTCTCAATAATCGAAAATAAGGTTTTTGAAGGGGAAGTAAGTTCTCCTAATTTAGCGTTTCTTTCTGCCACAATACCGCTAGCAGGAGCAGTCACGATGGTATCTTTGAGTTGAGCTTGAATATACTTTAATTTGCCTTTAGCTTGCATTACTTCTGCTTGGGCTTGACTAATTACTTCTGGACGTTCTCCCGCTTGCATTTGAGCTAGTGCTTGTTTAGCTTCTTGTACACTAGCCTTGGCTTGTTCTAAATTGGCTCTACTAATTCGTTCTTGAGTGAGAATTTCATCTAAACGATCCCGAGAAATTGCTCCTTCTGTTTCTAAAGCTCGATTACGTTCTGCTCTCTTGTTAACTAATTCTAAATCTGATTCTGCTTGTAATACCGCAGCCTCTGCGCTGATAACTCGCTCTTTTGCTCTAGCAATTTCTTCGGAGCGAGTACCTGCTTTTAATTCTGCTAAACGAGCTTCTGCTTGACGAACTCTACCTTGAGCTTGAATCAACTCTGCTTGTAAAGTACTATCATCGAGTTTAGTTAGTATTTGACCTTTGGTGACAAAATTCCCTTCATCTGCCAAAATATTTTTGATTTGTAAACCTACTGCTGGAGTCATCACAGGGATTAGCTCAGAGGCATACACTGTACCAGAAGCTTCTATAGTCTTTTCTATGGGTCTAGAAGTTACCTCTACTACTGTCACAGTTTTGGGGGCTACTTGAGCCGGTGGAACATCCTCAGAAGAGACCAGCACTGCATTTTTATGGGACATAGAAGAAAATAGATAGTTGACTCCCACCGCTATAACTAAACCTAGTCCCATTCCCATCACTAAGCCTTTTTTGGTGGATTGCGGCCGC
The DNA here is from genome assembly GCA_030065935.1 of Xenococcaceae cyanobacterium MO_167.B27. GTDB lineage: Bacteria > Cyanobacteriota > Cyanobacteriia > Cyanobacteriales > Xenococcaceae > JASJCP01. The sequence goes on along the minus strand of JASJCP010000031.1, from coordinate 51,067 downwards.
CCTGGCAAATTACCCGATATTTGGGGAGGTTCTTGTAAAGCTAAATCCATCTCTGATTTGAAGTTGACTTTACTTAGGGGGACTATTTTGGGACTTTTGCGATCTGAGCTATAGTCTATGGCAACAAATTCATCATCTAATTCTGTAATATATATTGTTTGCTTACTATTACTGGTAGGAGAAATACTGTTGTCTATTATCTCTAAATTACTAAAATTATTATCGCGATCGCTCATAACTATAACAATTATTCTTTATTTAAGTTTATTTATATTGCTTAAAGATTAGGTTAATACAATTTATCTAAAGATTGTTAAGTACAGATCAAACTTGAATTATTTTTTGCAGCATAATACTCAGGGGTCACATCTTATCGCTCAAATTTAGAGCTTGGTCAAACAGGAATAGTTGCTTATAATCCCTGAATAATTGGGATGTAACCTAACGATCCCAAAAAGATCAAAGCTGTTTTTAACCTAGCTTAAAAGAAAGTGATAGACAAGTAATTAAGTATTACCCCCTAAATGCAGCAGTTTTTTCATCCAAGGAGCTATATTTTATGGAGTCCCCTCTAAATTGTACAAGTGCCAATTTTGAAAAAGTCGCACTCTCTAAATTTCGCTCTTTAACTCCCTATTTACCTAATAATATCAGGATTTCTCGCGAACCTTGGGGACGTTTTACTGTGCTTTGTATTGACTTTCAAGATTGTCCTCAGTATTTTCCTCCATCCCCAGAACAGAATCAGAACTTAATTCAGGCTATGAAGCAATTGGGTTTGTCTAATTCTATAATTTTTCGGATCGGGAACAAAATTTTAGGATGGAAAAGAGTGTGAACTACTCTATCCCTGAAGGGATGGAGCTTCTGACTTCACGGGGGATTGCCTCAAGACAGACTTTCGTCCCCCTTTTGGTCTTACATCCCCTCCATCAGCAGCAGTCCTAGTTCCTAAGACCGATAACATTCTGATGCCCTCTTTTCTAATATTTTTGGCTGCGTTTTCATCCCTGTCATAAAGTAAAATGTAGAGTAACTGATGCCTGTTGCCCTCACTTTCGGCGCTCCGCTCTTTAACATAGGGAGAATGTCAACTCAATATTACTTTTTCATATTGTTGAGACAGACTTGACCAAGTATATTCTTTCTCAATCAATTTTCGTCCGTTGCGGGATAGAGTAGCTCTCAATTGAGCATCATCAAAAAGACTGGTAATAGCTTTAAGATATTCTGGAACAGTATTAGCCCTTAAAGCACGGAGAGGAATTCCCTCTCCTGCGACTTCAATACCTTCTAAACCGCGATCACTTCCTACTACTGGCGTACCTGCTGCCATATATTCTAGAGTTTTAATCTTCATCCCAAATCCTGTACGGAGGGGGGCGACAGCAATAGTTGCTTGATGGAGATATTCAGCAATAGACGGAACTCTTCCTGTTACTGTAATAGCAGAATTGTTGGTAGTTAGTTCTTTTACTTCTGATGCTGGCTTTGAACCTACTAGAGTTAGATTAGCATCGGGAAACTGTTGCTGTATCAGAGGAAATACCTCCTGACTAAAAAAGCAAGCAGCATCAATGTTAACGAAGTAGTCTAAACCGCCAACAAAGATAATGTTGTGATTTTCTGGCTCCTGGGGACGGTAAGGAAAGGTATCTAAATCTACACCATTGGCAATAACTGTTACTTTAGCATTCGGAGCAAAAGTTTCCATTTGTTTTTGATCTTCATCGGTAGTTACTACCACCTGAGAAAATTTTTTGATGGAGTTTTGTTCGTAACGCCTCAGTAAGGGTAAATACAGGCGATCGCGTTGAGGATTATCGGAAGTGTTGGTTTCTAGCTGATTTTTACAGGTTCGATAAATTGAACTATGAATATCAATTACTGTGGTTATAGTATTGCGCCATTGGGGTCGAATATATATTTCATTTACACTGTGTTCACAGGTAATAGCATCATATTGTTTTTCTGCTACAGCGCGATCGACCCATTGTTGAATTTCCTCTGAGTAAAGATAGAGGACATTAGGAGGAATTCCTTGACTTAAAAACTGAACAAAACGCTGTATTTTGGCAATTAAACCAGATTGAATGGTGTTAGGACGTTCAAAAACTACTAGTTCTTTAACCCACTGTTTTAAACCCGCGATATCTTCATCCGTAACATCGGGACTTCGTTGGGTAACTAAAGTAACTTCATGACGTTGGGCGATAGGTTGGATTAAGTTAAAAGTCCTATTATGTGTACCTCCCTTAGTTGGGGGATAAGGAAAAGTGGAAGACAACATTAAAATTTTCATTACTTAGTTAGTAGTTAGTGGTTAGTTGTTAGTTGTTAATAGCTGCTTAGTTATTAGTTATTACTCAATAAGCTTCTATCATCATTTTCACCACTTCAGGCATTTTATATTGAGCTTCCCATCCTAATTTAGCTTTAGCTTTACTAGGATTTCCTTTACTGACGGCTAAATCTGTAGGGCGTAAAAGACTAGGGTCAGTAATTACATGATCTTGCCAATTTAAGCCTACACAATTAAAAGCTTGAGCTACTAGTTCTTCTAAAGAATAACTCTCTCCAGTAGCTACTACATAATCATCCGCAGTATCTTGTTGCAACATTAAATACATCGCTTTAACATACTCAGGAGCCCATCCCCAATCTCTTTTTACAGAAATATTACCTAAGTATAGTTTGTCACTATTTCCCTGACTAATCTGATAAGCAGCAGAAACAATCTTTTGAGTCACAAATCTTTGGGGTCTGAGGGGAGATTCATGATTAAATAGGATACCCGAACAGGCAAAAATATCATAAGCTTCACGGTAATTGGCTACTTGCCAAAAAGCAGTGGCTTTGGCTACCGCATAAGGACTTCGAGGACGAAAAGGGGTGGATTCGTCAGCAGGGCGATCGCCAATATCCCCGAAACACTCACTTGAGCCAGCATTATAAAATTTGATCGGAGCACCAATAAAACGGATGACTTCTAAAAAATTGAGTGTCCCTGTAGCAATACTTTCTAAAGTTTCTACTGGTTGCTCAAAAGAAAGCCCTACAGAAGTTTGTCCAGCAAGATTATAAATTTCATCTGGTTCAACTTTAGAAATTACTTGTAAAACACTACGAAAGTCTGTAGGTACAAGAGATTCTACCTGTACTTGTTCCCTAATTCCTAACCTTAATAAATTCCTAAAGGAGGATACTTGGGCATCTCTAGAAGACCCATAAACTGTATAACCTTTTTCTAGGAGTAATTTGGCTAAATAAGAGCCATCTTGACCCGATACACCGCAAATTAATGCTGTTTTCATAATTACGCTTTATGTGAATTAGCTGCACTTTTAGCTATTTAATTAATATTAAGCAGTTTGAGTGCTATTAGCTAAGGGGTTTATATGCACATCTGGTTAAGTTTGGCATCATCTCCAATCATAATTGTCAATAATCTTCATGCCGTCAATGGTTTTTCTAGATTTTGACAAAATATAGGCGATCGCTCTTGAGCAATTAAATATTTTTTTTAGTTTTAATAAAATCCTGTTTTAGTAACTTGGAAGAAAACTAACTTAAAACCTAATGGAATGAAAGCTAGTGAAGTTCTGAAAAGATATGCAGCAGGAAAAAGAAATTTTAAAGGGGTAAATCTTAGAGGACAATCTTTTAGAGGAAAAAATCTTTCAGGTGCGGATTTTTCAGGTGCAGATTTCAGCAAAGCTCAACTCCAAGGTACTAAATTTACTGGTGCTAATCTCACAGGAGCAAATTTTACTGGTGCAAAATGCGGACGAACTATATTTTCACCAATTGTTTGGTTTTGGCTGATTGGATTTTTTTATATTCTCTTCAATTTACTTTTAATAGTCGCTATTAGAAATTTTGTAAAATTACTATATTTTAACAATACTTGGGTCAATTGGCTTAGTCTAATATTTTGGCTTTTAGCATTATTTATAGTAATTTTTATAGCTCTTAAAAAACTTGACAAAGTTCTGGTAAAAGAGGAAGAAGTTTCTGGAGTTATAGTAATGGGATTTAGCTCTGTAGGGGCGGGTACACTAATAGTATTAATTATTTTAGCAATTATAGATTACTTTACTTCATATACTTTGCAATCAGATGTTGAAACGCTGATATTTTATGGAACAGTTTTTGGCTCGTTGATAATATTTTCAATAGCAACATCCGCAGTCATTATAAAATTTGTACAAGAAATCTTATCTGAAAAAATAATAATTCTTATACTACTAGCAATAAACTCGATGATAATTGCTTTAATAGCAAAGATAATAGCTATAGGGATAGTTCCGTTAGTTTTATCTGGAATAATATTACTAACAACAATATATCGGGGATGGAATGTAGCTAAAGATATGAAAAGAGAATCTTGGTTGCGCTTTTTTGCTATTGCGGTAGCTTGTTGGGATGGTACGAGTTTTTATAAAGCTGACCTAACTGATGCTATTTTTACCGAAGCAAAACTTAAAAATGCAGACTTTAGAAAAGCTAATCTTACTGGTGTTTGTTGGTCTGAAGCTAAGATGCTAGATCAAGCACTTATTAAAAATACTTATCTCGATAATTTATCCTTATTGCAACTGTTAATAACTGGTGAAGGACAGAATAAAAACTTCGATCGTCAAGACTTACGAGGGATTAATCTTCAGAAAGCTAATTTAACCGATGCAAGCTTTATTAAAGCAGATTTGAGTGGAGCTAATTTAAAAGGAGCTAATTTATCCAAAGCTAAATTAGTACAAACTCGGTTAGATAGAACTAACTTAACAGGAGCGACTCTTACAGGAGCATTTATTGAAGACTGGGGTATTACTTCAAGTACGGTTTTTCATGGAGTTGGATGTAAGTGGGTCTTTATGCGTCTTCCACCAGAAAAAAGACCAAGTTGGTTAGCATTACCTGTTGAACAAAATTTAGACGATAATCGCCGTCGCAAACCTGATAATTGGGATGACAAATTTGAAGGTAATGATTTTGCCGATTTTATCCAGCCTATGCGTGATACTCTCGACCTTTATCATAATCAAGGAGTCGATCCTCGTGCTATTGCTATCTCTTGGAAACAGTTAGAAGAAAATAACCCTGAAGCTAACTTGCGATTTGCTTCAATGGAAGTCAAGGGAGAAAATAATTTACTTCTGAGACTAAAAACTGACCCCAATGCGAATTTAAGTAGTTATGCAAAATTAATTAGATAGTTGAGATAGGCAATAGGCATTCTTGCAATAGTGAATAGTGAATAGAAAATGTACAAATAATTTTGCTTAGGTACTTATCTCGCTTAAATGCAGAATATTTTGAAACTTACAATCAGGTTAAAGCCTTAGCCGAGGCAGAATATCAAAAACTTATAACAGAAAAAGATAATCGTATTCAAGCTTTAGAAAGCATGGTTAATACGGCACTAACACGCCCTGTATTTTACGCCGAAAATTATCATCATCAAGGAGATAACAAAATGGCTGGTGACAAACGGAATATAGAAATAAAAACTTACAATGAACAGAGCGGAGAATTTGGTATTGGTCAAATCAATAGTAGGGAAATTAAGGGCAATGCCAAAATTGTCGTAGAAATGAATGAAGCCCAGAAGCAGAATTTAGCATATGCAGCCACAGAGATTCAGCAGCTTCTAGAACAATTGTTTGAAAATTACCCCACATCAACATACAAAGAACAAATGGTTGTTTTGGGTGAAGCAGTTGATCGAATTGAGAATAATCCTACACTAAAAGCCAAAGTTATTAATGCTCTCAAAGCTGGAGGAACAGAAGCATTTAAAGAAGCGATTGATCATCCACTGGTCAATATTTTGATGGGATTTATCGAAGGATGGCAAGATGCAGAATAAATAATATATATCGAGAAGAAGAGTATTAATTAATATGCTATTTAGATTTTTATTGTTCTTGTAGAAAAGATAAAAACTCTTCTGTAGAATCTTCTCCCCAATAATCTCTTACTAAAGTTTTAATCTCTTCAATAATTGGTGTTTTTTGGATATCAATTAAATCTGCTTAAGATGTTTCTTGCCAAAATAGCTTATTTTGCGGTTTTAAAACATCGGATTTCTTAACTGTTGCGGATAAAATTTGCAGTAGTTAATGTTGTTCTTGGGTAGAAAAAGATTGAATGTAGGCGATCGCTTCTTGCAGTTGTGGAGTCATAACACCCAATGCTAAATATTTCTAACATAATATGTTATGTTAGCAGTAAAAGCGTGATAGAGGTTAACAACAATGAATTTCAGTATTTATCTCAAAGATGAATTAGTTAGTAAACTAGAAGCCATTGCCAAACGGGAAAAAGTATCCCGCAATAATCTTATTAATCAAGCAGTAGAGCATTTTATCAAAGAACATGAAGTCAGTCACTGGAGCGAAGAGATTTTAAACTGGAAAGGCTGTCCTGAGTTTGAACTTTCTAAAAATGACGCTCTAATTCCACCTTCAGAAGAGATTTTTTGATGATTTATCTATTAGATACTTGTACTCTTTCTGATTATTTGAAAGGCGAATCAAATACGATTAAAAAATTTCATCAAACCAAACCTCACGATATTTGTCTTTCTAGTATTACTATTTTTGAAATTGACTACGGATTACAATTAAAACCTAGTTTAATCAAAAAGATTAATCCGCAACTGCAAGCAATTTATCAAAAAGTAAAAATTATCGATTTCTCTCCTACTGAAGCTACAGCAGCAGCAAATATTAGAAGCAACTTAAAACAAGCTGGAACACCTATTGGTTACTACGATCTTTTAATTGCAGCTACCGCACAAGTTCATAATTTGACTTTAGTTACTAGCAATACTAAAGAATTTTCTAGAGTTCAAAATTTACAGTTAGAAAATTGGAGATTATAGTTATTATTGGAGATAGCTATGATCGCACTCATCTGACTCAAAGAAGATCCCAACAACTCATCACGCTCCAGGGCGCAAGCCTTGCGCCCCTACTGTTACTCAATCCAATTTTTAGCCCTTTCTACTGCTCTTTTCCACATAGAATAATTAGCTTGTGCGCCACTCGCCCCTTCTCCTGGGGAAAATACCCGATCTATCTTACGACTAGATACTAAATCTTGATAGCTATCCCAAAAACCTACAGTTAACCCTGCACCAAAAGCAGCACCTTGGGCTGTAGCATCGAGAATTACAGGACGTTCTATCTCAACTCCTAAAGCATCTGCTTGAAACTGCATCAAAAAATTGTTTTGAGTTGCACCACCATCGACTTTAAGTAAAGATACTGGTTTTTCACTGTCTTGGTTGACTGCTTCTACCACTTCTTTTACCTGATATGCGATCGCCTCTAAGACGGCTCTAACCATGTGTTCTCTTTTTACTCCTGCGGTAAGCCCTAAAAATGCGCCACGAGCGTTCATATCCCAGTGAGGCGCACCTAAACCACTGAGGGCTGGAACAAAATAAGCTCCATTAGTATCAGGTACTTGACTGGCTAGAGTTTCGCTTTCTGCTGCACTATCAATTAGTTTTAATCCGTCTCTGAGCCATTGAATAGATGCTCCTGTGGTAAATATTGCTCCTTCTAAAGCGTAGTTAGTTTGCTCTGGTGTACTCCAAGCTACGGTTGACAGTAGTTGTTGTTGAGAGCGAGTTACTTGTGTTCCACTTTGAGCCACTAAGAAACATCCTGTACCATAAGTGCATTTGAGTAATCCTGGGCGATCGCATCCGTGAGCGAATAAGGCTGCTTGTTGATCGCCAAATAGAGCAGCGATGGGAATTTCTGCACCCAAAACTTCAGTATCAGTTGTGCCAAATAAGCTCATACTGGGACGAATTTCGGGCATAATATGCTCGGGAATATTAAATAATTCTAATAAGGACTTATCCCAATCTCCTGTATCCAAATTCATCAGCATAGTGCGACTGGCATTACTAATATCTGTAGCGTGGACTTTGCCTCCTGTTAATTTCCACAATGCCCAAGTATCTATCGTTCCAGCGATAATATTGTCCCAATTTACATCAGGTTTATTTTCTTTGACCCAGTTAATAAGCCACTGTAATTTAGTAGCGGAGAAGTAAGCATCTAATACTAAGCCCGTCTTTTGTTGAATTGTCTCTGCTTTTCCTTGTTCTCGTAAATCGTTACAAATCTTACTAGTGCGTCGGTCTTGCCAGACAATAGCTTTATGTAGAGGTTCTCCTGTAGTTTTGTCCCATAGTAGGCAAGTTTCTCTTTGTACCGTTAAACCGATCGCTGCTATTTGAGATACTTCAATATTGGTCTTAGCAATAACTTGTTTAATACAATTATAGGTATCTTGCCAAATTTCTTGTGGATCATGCTCTAACCATCCTGGCTCGGGATAGTGTTGAGTAAACTCTTGGTATGTTTGACCAAAAATATTGCCTTGTTGGTTGAATAAAATGGCGCGATTTCCTGTTGTACCCAAGTCAAGAGCCAGAACATATTGAGGGCGATCACTCATAAGTTAATAGGAAATAATAATTCTGCTAGTAGCCTAGACTTAGCAGTAAAGTTATGATTTACAATTATTTATTAGCTTTTTTTAAGCTTAGTTACCTCATCCCTATTGCCTATCATAGAAAAAATCAGGAAAACATTGAGATTTTCTTAAGCTTTAAATGTGAGCAAAAAACTAAAATTTAGTGAGATATTGTCTGATTGAAAACAGCCCAACCTTTTGGCTGTGTTAGAATCACCATTACACGGGCAAGCAGCAGGTGATAGAGAAAAGGTCATGTTTGAACGCTTCACAGAAAAAGCCATTAAGGTGATTATGTTGGCCCAGGAGGAAGCACGCCGTCTGGGACACAACTTCGTTGGCACAGAGCAAATTCTTCTGGGCTTAATCGGCGAAGGAACTGGAGTCGCAGCCAAAGTACTCAAATCAATGGGAGTTAATCTTAAAGATGCTCGTATTGAAGTTGAGAAAATTATTGGTCGCGGTTCGGGTTTTGTAGCAGTGGAAATTCCTTTCACTCCAAGAGCCAAGAGAGTCCTCGAACTATCTTTAGAAGAAGCTCGCCAATTAGGACACAACTATATAGGAACAGAACACTTACTTCTAGGTTTAATCAGAGAAGGAGAAGGAGTAGCTGCTAGAGTCCTAGAAAATCTCGGAGTAGATTTATCTAAAGTTCGGACTCAAGTTATCAGAATGCTCGGAGAAACTGCTGAAGTAGCAGCAGGTGCAAGCTCTCCAGGTAGAAACAAAACTCCTACTCTGGATGAATTTGGTTCTAATCTGACTCAAATGGCACTGGATGGAAAACTCGATCCTGTCGTAGGCAGACAAAAAGAAATTGAACGAGTTATTCAAATCTTGGGTCGTAGAACTAAAAATAATCCCGTTCTAATCGGTGAACCAGGGGTGGGTAAAACAGCGATCGCTGAAGGTTTAGCACAGCGCATTGCTAACAAAGATATCCCCGATATCCTTGAAGAAAAACGAGTTGTCACCCTTGATATTGGCTTGCTAGTAGCAGGTACTAAGTATCGCGGTGAATTTGAAGAACGACTCAAAAAAATCATGGACGAAATCCGTCAAGCAGGAAATGTAATTCTGGTAATTGACGAAGTCCATACCCTCATTGGTGCTGGTGCAGCAGAAGGTGCAATTGATGCAGCTAATATCCTCAAACCAGCTTTAGCCAGAGGAGAACTACAGTGTATCGGTGCAACTACCTTAGATGAGTACCGTAAACACATCGAAAGAGATGCAGCTTTAGAAAGACGTTTCCAACCAGTAATGGTAGGTGAGCCTTCTGTAGAAGAAACTATCGAAATTCTCTACGGCTTGCGAGAACGTTATGAACAACATCATAAACTCAAGATATTAGACGAAGCTTTAGAAGCAGCAGCTAAATTATCAGACCGTTATATTAGCGATCGCTTTTTACCCGACAAAGCCATTGACTTGATTGATGAGGCTGGCTCTCGGGTTCGTTTGATCAACTCCCAACTACCTCCAGAAGCTAAGGAGCTAGATAAAGAATTACGGGATGTTCTCAAGCAAAAAGATGATGCAGTACGTTCTCAAGACTTCGATCGGGCTGGAGAATTACGCGATCGTGAAATGGAAATAAAAGAGCAAATCCGCTCTATTGCTTCCGCGAAAAAATCTGAAGGACAAAGCGATGGCTCTGGTGTAGTAGATGAAGAAGAAATTGCACACATCGTAGCTTCTTGGACTGGTGTACCAGTTAATAAGATTACTGAAACAGAATCCGAAAAACTGCTACACATGGAGGATACTCTCCACCAGCGTATTATCGGTCAAGAAGATGCAGTTAAAGCTATTTCTCGCGCTATTCGTCGTGCTAGAGTCGGTTTAAAAAATCCCAACCGTCCCATTGCTAGTTTTGTTTTCTCTGGACCTACTGGTGTGGGTAAAACCGAGTTAACTAAAGCTTTGGCTACTTATTTCTTTGGTTCAGAAGAAGCCATGATTCGTCTTGATATGTCCGAATACATGGAACGCCATACAGTATCTAAACTGATTGGTTCTCCTCCTGGGTATGTCGGATATAACGAAGGTGGTCAATTAACCGAAGCAGTGCGCCGTCGTCCTTATACTGTAGTATTATTCGACGAAATCGAAAAAGCACACCCCGACATCTTCAATATGCTTCTGCAAATCTTAGAAGATGGTCGTCTAACTGATGCTAAAGGAAGAACAGTAGATTTCAAAAATACTCTTTTGATTCTTACTTCCAATATCGGTTCTAAAGTTATTGAGAAAGGTGGTGGCGGACTCGGTTTTGAGCTTGAAGAAAATGCTGGAGAAGCACAATACAACCGTATTAAATCTCTGGTTAACGAAGAACTGAAAAACTACTTCCGTCCTGAATTCCTCAATCGTTTAGATGAGATTATTGTCTTCCGTCAGCTAAACAAAGAAGAAGTCAAACAAATCGCCGAAATCTTGCTCAAAGAGGTCTTTGAGCGTCTGACTGAAAAAGACATTGCTTTGGAAGTTACTGACAAGTTCAAAGATCGTTTAATCGAAGAAGGATTTAACCCTGCTTACGGTGCGCGTCCTTTACGTAGAGCTATTATGCGTTTGTTAGAAGATGTATTAGCCGAAGAAATCCTCTCTGGTCGTTTAGGAGAAGGAGATACGGCAGTTGTAGATGTCAATGATGAAGGAAAAGTTGTTATTGCTCCTCAACTGAAAAAACAAGAGCTATTACCTTCCTCTTAAGCAACTATAAAAGAGTAATTTTAATTAGAGTAGAGAACTTAGTTTCTCTACTTTTTTTTACGATAAAACAAGGAAGGCGTAGTAGTCCGCTGCCTCCCCCTTCCACTATGAGAATGATTATTATTCTTTATAATCAATATTATATTTTCTGGAAGTCCCTATACAGTCTGAATTGATTTGCTGCCAAACTGATTAACAAAAGCAATTTTCTCCTCCAAAGTTTTTAGACCAGACAAAGCTAGGTCAATTTGATGAAAACGAGTTGCTAAACCCATGCGATTGGCAATTTGAATAGCTAAACCTGGTCTAGCATTTAATTCCAAAATCAAAGGACCCAGATTTTTATCAAGAACAATATCAACTCCCAAATAACCAAGATTACTCAATTCTGCGCTGAGAGCAGAAATATAGAGAATTTTGTCCCAGTTGGGAATTTGTAAATTGGCAACAGGTAAATTAGTGTCAGGATGAAGTTCCACAACTTTATCATGCTGAACCGCAGTGGTTGTTATACCAGTTGTGATATCAACTCCTGCACCTATTCCTCCTTTATGTAAATTAGCTTTGCCATCAGATTCTTTAGTGGGCAACCTTAACATAGCCATCGCTGGTACTCCGTGATAAACAACCACCCGAATATCAGGAACCCCTTTGTAAGTAATTTTTTCAAATACGGGATCAAAATTAACTCGATATTCCACTAAAGCAACATCAGGTTGACTTGCCAAACTATACATCCCACTTAAAATATTAGACAGATAGTAAGCCAGGTCATTATCACTGATTGTATCTCCCCCTACTTTCCGCCAACCATTGTCAGTGCGTTGGTCAATGACAGTAATCCCATCACCTTGAGAGCCTCTAGCTGGTTTAATCACAAAGGTGTTATGGTCTTTGACTAGTTTTTGAAAGTTTTTAATTTGCCATTGGTACTCAATTACAGCATAAAGTTCTGGAATGTCTAGACCAGCTTTGATCGCTAGTTCTTTGGTTTGTCGCTTATCATCTACCAAAGGATAAAACTTACGCTGATTTAAAGGCATAATATATTTGGCGTTGCGAGAATTGAGACCTACAACACCAGCTTGTTGCAGTTTCTTGGCAATTTGCCACATTTTTTCCTACTCCTGTTGAACTAAACTGCGAAAACGATACAATTCCAAAAATCGATAACCAGTGTAACGACCCATGAGAATGGTTATAGCCAAAACAATCAATAGCAGTTCAGGATAGGCAAAGACTATAAACTGGATATAAGAAATACTCATCACTATATAGGCAAGAATAGCAGCTAACAGACTAGCCAAACCTCTGTTAATACTATCTTTTGCTCCATACTCTTCCCAAACGACAGACATTCTCTCAATGACCATTGCCAAAATAACCATCGGTAAGAGAGCAACCTGAACTCCTGAACCCACATTAATCATTTCGAGGAGAACACTGGATAAAACCATCAGCATAATAACTACTAGTAAAACTGCTGAAAGTCTAGGCACCGAAAGAAGTTTCAGTTTTTCAAAATAGGAGCGAAACATCAAACCAACTGCCACAATGACAGTAAATAAAATTATTCCTCCTAAAAGATTGGTTTCTCGAAACGATAAAGCCACCAGTACAGGAGTAAATGTCCCAAAGGTTCGCAACCCAATAAATTGACGTAAGATAATCAGTACCAAAGCCCCAATGGGAACCATCAATAGAACTCGATAAACTTGTTGAATATCAACAGGAAGTTCAAACAAGGTCAGGTTGTAAATAGGGTCTTGTTTAATGGCAGAAAGTGCTTTAGATGCTAGATATTGGGGATTAGAAATACGACGTACCGAAAAAGTGACATTTCTGAGTTTACCCCCATCAACCTTTGCCACTTTTACAGCGGGAAATCCACGCCACCAAGCAAAATAATAGTCGGGAATATTAGCTGTACCAGTATCAATTTCATAGGGTTGCCAATTATCATCTTGCCAAACTTCTATCCAATGAACAGGTTCTATTCTCCGTCCCGATTTTCTTAAATCTAGTCCTCTAACAGCACGAGCTGGAATTCCTTTCATTCTCAATAACAAAACGATACCATCTGCTCTTTCGGCAGCAGGAAGCTTCGTCGTAGGATCATCTAGTAGCAGTTTTTCTTGTTCTGATATCGTTTCATCTGTGAGTTCGGAAACTGCTTGTCGAATATAAATATCGGTGGTGGCAGAACGCTGGTCTATTTTCTTTTGCAGACTATTGAGAGCAGCTTGGCGAGCATCAGATATGGAGTCAACTAAAAATTCCCACTCTAAAAACTGAGAAGGATCACGGGCTGTGCCAATGGGAGATTCTGCTCGTTTAAAACGAAAAACATCAGCTTGATAATATAAATTTAAACGACTTTCTGCTAAATTATTGGCTGACCAAGTGACTAATCTGCCTCCCTGTTTATTAACAGAAAGAGTCAAGCCAAAATCTTCAGAGTGAAATTTTTCTTCAACTACCCCAAAATTCCCCTCTGACTGAGGTAAAGATAATTGGGCGATTGTAGCTGGCTCTGTGCTTTCGAGACCGACTTTAGCCTCAACGCGCCAACTTTCTGAACTAGAATCAGGCACTAGGGGAAAGTCCAACACCGTTGATTTATAAACGAAAAGAGCAACACCAATAACTATTAGGGATGTTACTAAAATAATTAGTTGACGATTCTTCATTGGGTTATTTTAATGGTTAACAATTTAGGGGAGTAGTAAATTCAGCAGCAGAATTGACTAAAAAACCGTTTTCTAAAAAGGAACGACCCAATAAAAGGGGATAACTTAATTCACTTCGGTCAGTAAGATTAACTTGAACAGTCTCTGAATGGCGACCCAAACAAATACGGAGCATGACAACAGGTCTTTGGGCATTGGCTCCTGTCCGCTGTTTAATCACAGCCGTCCGTATCACTTCTCTTTCAAAGATTGCATCTCGACCATCATCTCCTGTCACCTGGAATCTAACCCATTGTTTACCTTGTCGCTCAAAAAATTCCATATCACTGGCATCAAGAGAAGAATGATCTGCTCCTGTATCCAGTTTGGCTTCCATATCTAAAGTAGCTTCCACCAATCTGGCTTTTTCTAAATAACCATAGATGCCAATATTCTCAGCAGTTTGAGAACGAACCATTCTGGGTAGGATTAAGGATATTAGTAATAGGGTTGATAGTCCAAGATGTTTCATAGTAGGCAAAAAGTAGATTTTTGGGATGCTTGAACTTAGTTTCAATCAGAATAAAATGATCAGTTAGAAGTTAAGTAGTCGGGCAAAATTAATTGGATAGTTGAGATAAAAAATAGACAATAGGTATATAGATAAAAGTTTTTAGATTAACTAACAGTAAAAAAATATACAAATAATTTTATAGTTTTCCTGAGATACTTATAATTTTTTTAAGGGAACATAGACAATCCTGGTATTTCTTGAAGTAGCTTAATTGAAGACTCGGAAAAAATAGGAAAATTAGCTTTGCCTAAATAATTTTTACTACCCATTTAATTAAAATAAGTTTAAAGATTAATCATTTAAACCTCCACACCCTTTAGAGTTTAGGATCAAAGCCTAAAAAACGGTGGTTAATCAAGATTTGATTACCAATTCTCGAAACTAATTAAATACCTGAGAATTACTTGTTATTAGAAAAAAACTCCCAAACCCTTGTTTTATCTATTGCCAGATGAGCTGTTGCCTATTGCCTGAACCTCTACTAAGTCTCTTATTACTTTTGAGAAATGGTATGATTACTAACTATAGGAAAATTTTATCGGAAAAACCTTGATTTATAACATTAAGTTTTTTGTTTTTTTTATTAAAAATTCTTTAAGACTAGATACCAGGGTAAACCTATCTTATTTCAGGGCTATTTCATTCTAAAAACTGTCACAATCTGCTCTAGTCCAAATCTACATTTTCGCTGTGCTTGAGCCATATTATTAAACCCAGCATTTCGATATAAATTAACAGCTAAATTCTTAGCAATTGCCATTAATTTAGGTAAAGGTAAGATGGGAATTCGAGATTTATCTTCGCCTTGAGTAACATCTCTAATATAATATCCCTCTTGCTTTCAGTCTGATAAAAAAGAGATAAATAGGTCAGTGAAGAAGAAAAAAGATGACCTACTTTCAAAGTAAAAAATTTGACTTCGGAAAAGTTCAAACGCCTATGTGGGGTTAAGAAAGAGACGTTTGCTTCATAGGTTGAGATAGTAGAAAACGAAAACATTTTTGTTTCCAGTGAGAATAGAGGGTTTGATTGTTGATGTTTAATTCTCGCGCTATTTCTGAAATTTTTTGGGGTGGTTGTTGGAGTAATAAGCGAATGGCTAAACACTGACAGTTACATCGGGGATATTTTCGGGGATAAGTTTTGGTAAGCTTTTTATGGAAGTCTTGTTGGATAGAGTCAGCGATCGCTTGTCCTAATCTGGCTTGTTGATTGGCTTGTATTTGGGCAATTTGGGTATCTAATAAACTAAGGGAGAAACGAGGGTAGTTCATCAAATCAGTTCTGAGCAATAGCTTTATTTTGCCAAAATCTATATGTCGAAGGAGAAAGAGGCAGATGAGCTAAAAAATATTGTACTTTAGCTAAATCCCAATTCAAAGTTTCTTGGGGAGCAATAGGAGGCACAGCGATCGCTATTTTGAGAATTCCCTCAATTAATTCTGCTGCAAATACTATAAATTTTGCTTCTAACCAAACAGGAAAGATGCGAACTTCCACAGTATATTTATTGGGGAGAGAATACACTAAGTTTTTTAAGTTAAAGTCACAATACTTAGTCAGTGGCAACTTAGTTAGTTGAATTTGTGCTTCTAGCCAAGATAATTGCTGGAAACTAGAATTATTAACTAGCTCAAATAAAAATTTAGGCAACTTTCCTAATCGTTGACAATTAAGATTAGTCCCTACCAACTGGCGTAAATTGTCTCCATGAGTCCAAAATAGATTAGGTCATAAAATCTACATAGTTGACTTCCTTGTTGTATTGCTTGAATATGAGCATCAACTAAATACTGTTCTAGATAAGGGATACCATCATCTCCCCATAAAACCTTTCTGCCAATCCTAGCTTTGGTTTCTAGCCGTGATTGCCCCCAATAATTAGATAGTAATTCCGAATCGCAATAATTATATTTACTTCTAAAAAAAGCATTTAATTCTGCTTGTTGATTGTGTCTGTTACTGAGTAATGTGGAGTTTAAGTCTAATGATTCTTGCTGGGATTGAGAATCAATAGTATTGCCTAAGACTTCAGTAGGTATTCCGATTAAACAAGAAAAGATGGATTCTGATGGCTGTCGCCCCTTCAGGCCTCTAATTCTGAAGTTATTTTCATAATATTCAAGGGAAAATTTATCTTTTCTTCACCTAAATTCTTAAGACAATTGCCAAAATGTAATTAATCAAATCTACTTAATAGTTTTAGCTTAGTTTATGAAAGCCACTAAAAACAATTACCAATTCTTTTCTAACTTTTTTACCACACTATTAAAAACTAACAGTTTTTTTTCTCTCTTGATAATCGCAATGGGTTTGCTTTTTACCTCTCAGAATAAAAACCCTGTATTAGCACAAGCTAGTCCCGATACTACTGTCGATGTCGAGCTAGTTTTATCTGTGGATGTTTCTGGAAGTATTAGCAGTAGAGAATTCAATTTACAACGAGACGGTTATGCTAATGCTTTTAGAGACCCTCAAGTCATTGCTGCCATTGAAAGTCTGCCTAATGGATTAGCTGTTACCTTACAATACTGGTCTAATTCCCCCCATGAAGCAATTGGTTGGTATCTAGTTACAGATGCAGCCACTGCCCGCAATTTTGCCGATGCTATTGAAAATGCTCCGCGACCTAGTTACGGGAGTACTGGTCTGGCAGATGCGATTACTACAGCCAAAAATCTCTTATTAACCAATATTTATGAGGGTAAGTCTTTAGTTATTGACGTTTCTGGAGATGGACTAGATAATACGGCTCCTGTAGATAGTATCGATGTTAACTTCCTTGATGACCATTTTCAAACTCAGGGTCTAGATTTACCGAACTATCTTGATGGTAGAAGGACTTGCGCCAACGGTACCTATCGAGTTGCAGCTAATACGTCTAGTGGCAGAACTGTCAAAGGTCTAGCTCGTGTCCCAATTGAAAATGTTATTTGTCCTGCCCTTCAAGATGCTAGAGATGCAGCTGTAGCTGAGGGAATCACCATTAACGGCTTGGCAATCTTATCTCAAAATCCAGTAGTGAACTCAGGTAAAACACTCAATAATTTTCACAATTTACCATTTATCTTTGGTCAAGACCGCTTCGCCGTATATCGAGAGGATCAAATAGATGCTTATTACGAAAATAATGTCATTGGCGGTGAAGGTGCTTTTGTGGAAACAGCCCAAGGTTTTAGTGATTTTAGCCGTGCAGCAGTCGCGAAGATTCAACGGGAAATTACAGAGGCTAAAGAAAGAACCACTGTTATCTTTGCTGATTAATTAGTTATCCATTCAATCTGATCCATTTTCTCTTAATATTTTCCTTCTATTAATTTTTAAATTACACAAGTCGCAGGTCATGATCATGAAAAAACTAATTCTGGCTCTAGCATTTATCAGCAGTCTTTCTCAGATGACTGTAGCACAAGAAATTGAAACTACTCTTAGTGATACGGATTTAACCGAAATACAACAAAATGTTTGTTCTGTTTCCCTTACTTCTATCTCTGATGAAACAGCACTGGGCAATCCTTTGGCGACCAACAATTTAGGACAATACACTTACACTAAGACAGAAACTTACTATGTTAGTGGTGATGATGATGATGATGATGATGATGATGAAGGTTTTTATACAACCAGAACTGTAACCGTCACCGTTGATGCTGTTGAAGTCGATTCTACTATCCAAGATAATCTCTCCAATCCTTCTGCACAGGAAGAAGTCACTAATATCTGTCTTTAAACCAAGATTACTACTTGAAAAAGAAAGTATTTGCTTATCCTCTTCCGATATTGATTCGTCCTAATTCCCACAACAATTCTTGTTGCTTTTCGTAGGTTAGATGTCTTTGACCCAACTCCAACGGCTAAAGCGCGTTGGTTTTGGCTTCAGATTATTATAATTCCCCAACCATCCCCATAGTCCTTGCAGTCTGATTCCTAGGTCTTGTCCAGGAATCATCTCCTTCGACCACTTTCTTTTTTTCTGACTTTTTCAAGAGATCGGAGGATGGTGGTTTTGAAGATGTTTTGCTGTCTAGCTCTCTGCTTATTCTGATGGCTGTCCCCCCTTCAGAAATGTTACTTAAACTGCAAATTTTTCTACAATAGTTACTCCAGCTAAATTCATTTCCACTTTAAAAACTTCTCCCTGTTGACAAGCAAATTCTAGCTGTATCCAATCATCACTGTCTTTAGCTGTTGCGGATAAACAAGTTTCTCCTGCTTCATCTAAGATTTTTACTGATAAACCAATAGGTAAATTATTACTTTCTCTATCGGGATATAGTTGCAAACAGAGATCGATAGTATTAGAGGATGACTCGGTTATTTTTAAGACTAAAACTATGTTTTCTTCTGTATTATTAACTTGCCAAGCTATAGCTTTTCCGCGACTGATAGTAGTAACAGCAGTATCAGTGTTACTAAGGCTTCTGGCAATTCTACCAGCCATTATTATGTTTACTGGTTGCCAATCTGGGGGAAAGAAACCAGTTAACCATTGACGCAGATTTACCTGTTGTTGCAAGGTATCTAAGGTATCAAATAAACGCTCTAAAGGTTGTAATTGATTGATATTAAAAGTTTCTGTGGCAAAATTAATATCTTTACTAGATATAAAGCCTAATAAATCTACTTGCTGTAATTTTTCTTCAAACTGCACTACTATATAACCCAGGCGATCTTCTCTAACTTCAGCAGGAATGGTAATAGTTTCGGCTTCTGGTAACACCGCAAGACATTCTATTTTTCCAAAGTTGGGTAATACTAAATCAGCAACATTAAAGATTGCTCTTATACCAGGATGCCAACAGTCACTTTGAGCTAAGTTAGTTGCTATGGGAAAGCATTTGAGATAAGTATTTACCGCATAAACAGCTAGGGTATTGAGATAAACTTGTTTACCTTTTTGGGGTGTGGCTTGTTGGCTAGCAAACTGTTGTGCATAATTATGTGCATGGCGATCTAGCAGTATAGTTAGTGGTGAGGATTGTGTAAGAGTCATTGATGGTGGGAGCGTGGTTATTGGTTAGTGGTTAGTGGTTAGTTGTTAGTAATTAGTGGTTAGTTCTTTGCTGATTTCTTGTAGTAAAGGAAGACATTTTTGTTTCCAGTGAGAATAGAGAGTTTGATTGTTGATGTTTAATTCTCGCGCTATTTCTGAAATTTTTTGGGGTGGTTGTTGGAGTAATAAGCGAATGGCTAAACACTGACAGTTACATCTAGGAGCTTTTCGGGGATGAGTTTTGGTAAGCTTTTTATTGAAGTCTTGTTGGATATAGTCAGCGATCGCTTTTCCTAATCTGGCTTGTTGATTGGCTTGTATTTCCGCAATTTGGGTATCTAATAAACTGAGGGAGAAACGAGGATCGGCGATGTTTTCAATTAAGTCAATTCCTGACTCGTCTTTACTATAAGGATAAACGAGCTGCGGATCGTAACTGTTGTCAGAAACATATAAGTCACGGATGCGCCATTTGAGATAACCATTAATCCAAGTAACAAAACTTTGTTGTATAGATTCCCCTTGGGGTTCAAAGCAGTCTATATTTTTACTTACCCAAATTAAGGTGCGGTTGTATGCTTCTGGATAGTCTTGATGGGAGGATTTATAAATCCCTGGTAGTTGTTGAATCAGAATTAGTAAGCGGTTAAGGTTTTTCTGTCGCTGGAGACTTTGACTGTCGTAACCACATACAGATGATATAGCCTCTTTGATTTGTTCTTCCACTTTTTAAAGATTAGATGATTGCAAAAAAAGCTTATACTCATATCTTGCACCTTGAACCCATACCACCTAATACCGTTTTTATTTAGGGTTTACCCAAAAAGTTAAAACCGTTGACCAAAAGAAGGTTACAGCCATTCTGGCATGACGAAAAAGTTAGGTAATGGGCGCGTCCAAGCCTTAGAATTGGTAAAATCCCCTTGCACTTATCTGATTTAGAACAGATGTACCGTAAATCTGACAAGCCTGAACTTACCCCAGAAAAATTTGAATTACCTTTTTCGGGAAAGTTATCATTAGATAATCGGTGGGTCATCATGGCAGAATTGATCCCCTGGGCGGAATTTGAGCAAGAATATGCTAAAAAATTCTCAGAAACAATGGGTGCGCCAGCTAAACCTTTTCGGATGGCATTAGGAGCATTAATTATTAAAGAAAAATTAGGAATTTCAGATAGAGAAACCGTAGAACAAATTAAAGAGAACCCTTACCTACAATATTTTATAGGACTATCAAAATATTGTAATGAAGCCCCATTTGAAGCCTCCATGATGGTTTATTTTAGAGAAAGAATTAAAATGAACTTTGTTAAAAAAATTAATAAAAAAATGGTGAAAGATTTTCAAGAAGACACCCAAAACATTCCAATAGAAGAAAAAAAAAAGAAAAAGAAGAACTGGCAGAAATAAAAAATCAAGGAAAACTAATATTAGATGCTACTGCTGCTCCAGCTGATATCACTTATCCTAATGATTTAGGCATATTAAATCAAGCCAGAGTGCAAATTGAAAAAATCATAGATTATCTTTATAAAACTTGTCAAACAAAGCAAGTAAAAAAACCAAGAACTTATAGAAAGAAAGCGAGAAAGGATTATTTAAAAGTAGCCAAAAAACGTCGTCCTTCTAGACAAGAAAGACGAGAAGCTATCGCCAAACAATTACAATACATAAAAAGAAATTTATCTCACATAGAGAATTTACTTAATTCAGAAGTCAAATTAAGCAACCTAACACCAAGGAAATATAAAATATTGTTGGTAGTCGCAGAAGTTTATCGTCAACAATTGTGGATGTATGAGAATGAATCAAACCGAATTGATGATAGAATTGTAAGTATAAGCCAACCCCATATCCGTCCTATAGTCAGAGGTAAAATAGGAAAACCAGTTGAGTTTGGCGCAAAAATATCAGTAAGCTGTTTTGAAAACTATGTTTTTTTAGAACATTTGAGTTGGGATAATTTTAATGAATCAGGAGATTTCAAAACACAAGTAGAAGCCTATAAAAACTTCACTGGATACTATCCATCGTCCGTTCATGTTGACCGAATTTATAGAACTAGGGAGAATAGGGCTTGGTGCAAAGAAAGAGGAATTAGGATTAGTGGACCTCCATTGGGAAGACCACCTAAAAATGTCAGTAAAGAAATCAAAAAACAAGCTCTAGATGATGAGAGGTTTCGCAATGGAATTGAGGGTAAATTTGGTCAAGCTAAGAGAAGATATAGTCTTAATCGTATTATGGCAAAATTGTCTGAAACAGCAGAAACTTCTATTGCCATAACTTTTTTAGTTATTAATCTTTCCACCCTGCTTAGGCAGGTTAACTGTCTTTTTTTGTCTTTATTTTTTCAGGACTATAAATCAGGCTTAATTTCTGAATATTTGATTATCAAAACTGATATTAAACCTTACTTGATAGCATAAAAACTTATCTTTTAACCAAGCTGATTCTTGGCAATAGTTAGGGCTTACTTATTCAGCAAACCCTATTTAAGGAAAGGGTGACTATGGGGAAGTGCGGGGGGATGCGGGGAAAGTGGGGGATTCGGAAAGTGGGGAATTGGGGAATTGGGGGAATTTAGTTCTTTTTTAATAACCATTTATCAGCACTATTAGTCATGATGACAATCAATCCCAAAATCTGATTAATATTGACTATAAAGTTTTCTTCCTGAATCTACGTCCAAATATTGGCATTTGACCGCAAACTTTTTTAGGAAAATCTTGAGAAAGCTCAAATATTTCCATAGCAGCATCAAAAGCAATTTTATAGACTTCTAAATCTTCATGATTACTAATAAAATTTGGGTTATTTCGCTGCATTTTTAGTTTTCCCTATCTTTCAATCAGGATAATTGGGTGATGGAGAATTGCAAAGAGTTTAGGTCAAAAATTTCCCTACATCCCCAATCCCCCACTCGCGAAGCGACGAGTTGGGTCTCCCCCAATCCTTATTCCCTATTGCAAGAGTGCCTATTCCCTATTCGCGCTTCTCAACTATCGCTTCATATTTTGCACCTACTACTTAGTTTTTTTGGTAGCAATTTGATTGATTTCAGAATTACTAACTTCTTTAGAGTTTAGGAGTTGTTGCAAAACTGTTAACAATGCTGCGAGTTTTCCTTCATTTAATAGGGTTTCAATTAATGATAAACCACTAGTAGAGAGTAATAATTTATTAATATCTCCTATGCCATTGTCATTATTCCCATTACCACCAGGGAAAGCATAGATTTTAGTATCGCCCAAAACTCCAGGCTGAGGGGCTAAGGATTTGACAATTTCTGGCAATTTTACAGCTAATTCGGGCCAGATTATTTTAACTAATTCGGCTGTGCGATTGGCATTGTTAAGAGTGTTTTCTGCTTCGATTAAAGCTTTTTTCCCTTCTGCTTCTGCTAAAGCCTTATACTGGTTAGCTTCTGCAAGAGTGCGGATGGATTCTGCTTCTAATTCTGCTGCTTGACGGGCGATTTCTGCTTGGCGTTGACGACGAAAAACATCTAATTCTACTACATTGCGATCGCTTATACTAAGTTGTTGTGCTTCTTGTTCTGCTGCAATAATAGAGAGGCGTTGTTCTCTTTCCGCTTGTTCGATTTCAGTAGCGGTAACGACTGCGGATTCTGCTTGCGCCCTTTCTGCTTCAGTATTGAGACGCTCTCTTTCTTTTTCCGCAATAGCAATTGCTGCTTCTTGTTGGGCTATTTGGGATTCTTGTTCTGCTTGAGCAACTTCTATTTTAGCTTTGAGACGGGATGCTTCAACAATTTTTTGACGATTGATTTCAGCTACTTCTGATTCTTGTTGTTGTAGTGCTTGAGCTATTTTTAATTCTTTATTTTTTTCTTCTAAGGCAATATTGGCTGCAATTTGTCGGTCTTGAATGGTTAATTGTTGCTGAATTTTTGATTCTTCAATAGTTTTTTGACGATTGATTTCAGCTACTTCTGATTCTTGTTGTTGTAGTGCTTGAGCTATTTTTAATTGTTTGTTTTGTTCTTCTAGGGCAATCTCTGCTTCAATTCTGCTTTGTTGCACTGCTAGTTCTTGTTGAATTTTCTCTTCTTCTACGGCTTTACTTTGTAATATCTTATTCCGTTCTATTTTAGTAATTTCTTGGTCTTTAGATTCTTGAATTTCTCTTTCTGTTTGAGCTTTCAGGAATTCTACTTCTTTTAGCTGTTTGAATTTGGCATCTTCTTTTTCTTTTTTGATATTTAGAGACTGTTTTTCTGCTGTTAGTTCTTGCTGCTGAATAGCAATCTGGGTATTAAGTTCTAGTTCTTTCTTTTTTTGGTCGGTAGTTAACTCTACTTCTAATTTTTGTTTAATTGAACGCTGAATTGTCTCGGTTCTTAATTTGACTCCTTGGGCATCAAAAAAATTATTTTCGTCGTAAGTATCACTTTCTTCAATTTCAGATATTGCAATGTTGTTAAGAGTTAAACCAACTTTCTTTAAATCCTGTTGAATTAAATTCAGTACTTCATCGGCAAACCCTAGTTTATCAGAATCAATTTCCGCAATACTTTTTCTTTTCGCTGCTGCTCTAATTGCATCATCTGCTCTTTTTTCCAAGGCTTCTTTAATATCATTTTCGGAAATTCTGCCTTGTTTTGATAATCTAGCAGCAGAGACTAAAACATCTTCTTCGTTGGCATTAATACAAACATAAAACGTTACTCGCATATTAGCGCGTAAATAGTCTTGAGTCCTAACTGCTAAGTTATCAGTCCTTTCTACATCAATAGAAATTTCTCGCAAAGGAACTCTAGTTAGTTCGTGAAAACCAGGCAATACAATACAACCACCATTTAAAATTACTGATTTTTTCTTAATAAAGACTCCTCCTGTCCGCACAAAAGCTTCATTATTGGGAGTAATTACATATACTCTTGTATATGCCCAAATACTTAATAAGAGTAATACAATTAAAGCTCCTATTAGACTAGGGAAAAGGAGCGCACCACCCAACTGGGAAAAATTGGGCTGTAGATTAACATTGAGAGGATTTTCGCTAACAATATTCATGGGTTTATTGGAATCTATTTTGACATTATTATTTACTAGCTCTGTTGATAAGCTACTCAAGTCTAATGATTGAATTAAAGTCAACCAAAATAACATGATTTTCCTCCTTCCATAGGTTTTATTATTAAACTAATTCTGTTGCCATTGCTCGCGATCGCTTCCTTGACTAAGAATAGCTAAATAATAGTTTTCTGTATGTTCGATAATTAAAATTTCTTGACCATTTTGTGGAACTACTTTTGCCCAAGAAGGTAAACAGACAGCTACCGTTACTAAATTCCGTGCAGGATCGATAATATCCGCTTGAGCAATTTTACCTTTTCCCTCATAAGGTACTGCTTTAGAATTAACAGTCCCCATACAACCAATCAAACGATTACTACTAGCATCTTCCCCAAAAGAAGCAAAAATTTTACCTAAAGGACGAGCAATTAAACTACTGATACTAAAGCTGGTAATAAAAGAAACAATTAATATTAAACCACCCAAACCAAACATTCTTGTGGGAATTTCTCCAGTAAAATTACCAACAAAAACATTTAGTATCCAACCAGTTAAACCCCAAATACTAAAATCTATCGCCAAAAGTAAAATTAAAGGTGCTTTCCCAAAACCAAGCCAGGCTAAAAATTGTAACGAACTAAATTCATCATTTCCATCCCCTCCACCTTCAAGATCGATATCTGCATCTGTATCTAATTCTGCATCCAATTCAACATCATCATCACCTCCACCAGAAATAATAACTAACAGAAACAAGACTATTCCAATACCCAGGAATATCCAGTAAGAAAGATTAGCTAAATTGAATAACATGGAACTTTTGTGTTTAAGTGGAATATCCACTTTCTAATTTAATCACTAACTTAGTAGGTGTCTTAGAAAAACTATAATTTTTAATGTTTTAGGGCGGGGTTTAGAATGTAATGAAATTGGGGAAAGGACAGAAAAAACCCTCGCCATTTAGAGTGAGGTGTCAGTTTAAACCATATACCGATATTGGGTTGGGGATTTAATAGGGTTGGGGAATCTGAATGCAGACTGTTAATTAAAGATTCTAGATGAGAGGAAAAGCGATCGCAGATTATAAATCCCTTTCCTTGAAACATTTTTAATCTAATTTTTTCGTAACGTAAAACATCTAATACCCATGCTGGTTGAATATTGTCTGTAGTTATATTTTGTTCGAGAAATTTAGTAAAAGCTATTGCATCTAAGAGATGTTTTTTACTTCCTGTGGGTAAGTAAGTTTCAGAATATTTAAAGAATAGGCGATCTAATTCTTTTCCTAATACTTTATTAGTTAGGGGTAACAGCTTACGAATTTCTCCTAAACGCTTGTGCTTGAGTGAGCTTGCAAATAAATTTACCTGTTGACTTGATAGTTTACTTAGCTGCTGGATTTCCTGACAGTTTAAACCGAAGCTAATTCCTACTACATCGGGATTAGTTAAAAAGTCATCTCGCAATTTACTGTAAGTATAGATGCGTGCTAAAACCTGTTGTACTGTTGATAAAGACATAATTTTTGAAGGATGAATTATAAGGGATGAGGGATGAGGAAGTATGTGGAGACTGGGGAGTAGTAAGAGCGCAATTAACAATTAACAATCAACCACTAACCACTAACTACTAACCACTAACCACTAACCACTAACCACTAAAGATACTTCTTGCTTGGTGTAACTCTCTAGCTAATTCATTAAATGGGGGGATGTTTTCATCTCTTTCTAAAACTATTCCGTTGACGCTAGTGGAGGAGGTTACTTGTTTCATTAATTGCCATACTTCTGCTGGAGTAGATTCGGAATGGCTGTCTATTAATATGCCATCATGGGAATATCCGCCGACAAAATGAAGTTGTACTACTCTTTCTAGAGGTAGTTGGGAAAGAAACTCTTTGATGTCGTAATTGTGATTGGTACTATTAATATATAGATTGGTAATGTCTAGTAATAAACCACAGTTGGTTTTTTCCGCTATTTCTCCAATAAACTGCGCTTCTGTCATTTCTCCCCCAGGAATACTAACCATGTAAGTAATGTTTTCCAGAATTAAGGGAGTGTCGATATAACTTTGTACTTGTTTGATGTTGCGACAAACAATGTCTATTGCTTCTTTGGTATAAGGTAAAGGTGAAAGATGTCCGATGTCTATCCCTCCTGCTTTGGTAAAGCATAAATGTTCACTCCACCAAGGGGGATTTACTTGCTTAACTAGTTTTGCTAGTTTACTTAGATAGTCTGTATCGATACCTTCTGCGCTACCAAGAGAAAGATTAGTAAAGTGAGGAATTAAGGGAAAGTTAGCAGCAAGTAACTCTAATTCTCCTTGAAGGTATTGGTTAGAATCAAGATAGCGATCGCAGATAATCTCTAAGAAATCTACTGTCTCTCTATTTAGAAACAACTCACTCTTAAAATGTTCCCGATATCCAATACCTATACCTAATGTATTTTTAATGTTCATTGTTAGTGGTTAGTGGTTAGTGGTTAGTGGTTAGTGCTTAGTGGTTAGTTGCTAATTGTTGATGGTTAATTATTAATTACTGAATACTGAATACTGAATACTGAATACTGAATACTGATTTACCCGCCACAACCGCCACAACCGCCACCGCAGCTACTTCCACAGCTACTACCACAACTGCTACTAGAGCTACTACTGCAACTACTTCCACAGCTAAAAGTAGTACAACCACTACTACCGCTATAACTACTGCTAGTGCGACTACTTCTACTACTGCTATAGGTATAAGTAGATTGAGCAATAAAGAGATTGACGAAATCTTTGTAATTATTACTGGCTGTTAATTTGTCGAGATCGAATATGGCTACCAGTAAAGAAGTGTTGTAATCTGGTTCTGTTGGTGGAATTGTTAAGTTACTGGTTAATCCAGAGAAAGTCTGTTTGAGGTTATCTAGATATAGTTTTCCTTTTATAGTGAGGCGACTGTAAAGAGGAGAAGAAATATATCCTAACCAAATAGTAGCAGCGATCGCCATCATAATAAGAAACATTACATTATAATGTCCTCGCGATAGTGCAGAGATTAATTTATAACTACCCAAACCCAGAATAATAAACGCGCTAATACCACCTACTAAATAGCTTTTTTGTGCGGAATTGAGATAACCAGAATTTACTAGAGATTGCTTGTAGGTTTGGCAAGATTCAGCGATCGCATTTTTGAGTTCTGCACTATACTTTAAATCAGAAGCAGTACTAGGATGATCTAGCCAATTAAAGAAAGTCTTTTCAATAGGTTTCAAACGAGATAGGTTATAGAAATCAGGCGATCGTTCAATTCGACTATTTTTAACTCGTACAAATCCTTTTTGCATCAATTCCAAGCAAACCACTTTAGCTACTGCTGTTTCTTTCCCTCGCAGATAAGCAATTTCATAAGGATCGGGTTGACTGGGAATCTCAGCAGAAGCAGAATTAAAGCTGTTGCCTTGTAAAATAAACTTACATCCCATTACGGTAAACAAAATCACCAGTCCAT
This sequence comes from Xenococcaceae cyanobacterium MO_167.B27, assembly GCA_030065935.1. Taxonomy (GTDB): domain Bacteria; phylum Cyanobacteriota; class Cyanobacteriia; order Cyanobacteriales; family Xenococcaceae; genus JASJCP01. The sequence continues at coordinate 23,062 of JASJCP010000031.1, read as the reverse complement.
AGAAGAGCAAGAAATAAGGACCATACATTAGGGAGATAGGATTATTGATTAAGATGTCCATATCTGATTAGTTGAACTCTACACTTACTAATCAGGGGGAGTCAGAAAGTTTATGAAACTTTTTTAGATTTAATAGCTGAAATGCTCTCTGTGCAGTGGTTAGGGAAATTTCAGTAACTCAAAAAATCCTTTTCAGTAATGCGATCGCTATTTCCCAGAAAAATCTAAGCAACTGCTTTACAATGACATTAAAAATAACTAACTCGCGAAATAGGATAAACTAATTACAAATAGCAAAAGTGTATAGATACTTGGAAAGGCAAATTGACAGATACGATCTACTTTAATTGCCAAAAACTTTAGATTTTTTATATTCAACAAATGTACCACAATATTTTCCACAACGGTTAAGGCTATAATAACAAAAGAAAGAGACAAAATTGCATCCATTAGTGTTAGATACGAAATATTAGGAAGATTCTCCGCAATCAGAAATTGATAAGCAACTACTGTTAAAATACCTGTCAAAGAAAAACTAATTCGAGCAGCTAAACTCTCTTCACACATCCAGAAAACAGACCAAGAAATTATAACCAAAATCATCAGAGGTATAATTACTTTCCATAAATAAAAACCAGGTTTACGAATTAGCTTAATCTGCATTAAAAACTTAGAAAATGGTACTTTTGAACGCAATTCTTGCTTTTGTTTCATTTGTGTTTCTAGGTCATATATGTTCCATTCTGGTAGATGTAGACTAGAATTAAATCCTGTTTTCTGTTCATCTATCTTTAGCTTTACCTCATTCTCATCCCAAGCAAAAGACTCTATTTCAACCTTAAGAGTTTGCTGGTCAAAGGGAAATTTAGTTAAGTCAAACAAGGATTTGAGTTCAACGCTGAATTTTTCTCTATACTCGACAGTACCAGTGGCAAAAATAATTAATTCTTCATTTTTTCTAAAGTATTCTCCTACCTCATTAATAAAAGTAATACTGGGCCACCATATACGTTTTATTTTTGCTGCTGCATCTTCTTCAAGATAAATTTCATGACGTTTTTCTTGACTGTCAATCCTAAAGCGTGGATCGCACCAAACCAAATTTATTAAGCCTTCTAAGCGATAGGTATTCTCAACAGCATTAATATGAGAGATATCAACAACGTATAGTCCTATATCAACTTGTGTCACCCCATCAGGATTAGGTGGCTCGACAAATACTGCTTCCTCAAAGTCAAATTCTTCTTCTGGATTTTCTTGTTGATATTTTTTGCCGATTCTGTCATCTATCTGAGGACAAGAAGCAACAGAATTATTGGGTTGAATATTGGGACTATCTTGAGCTTTGACATTAATTGAGACAGATAATATAAAAATCAGTATCAGCGCAATAATCGCGCTAAACACAATGGTGGATAAAGTAAAAATTGAATTTTTATAACTGAGGCATTTTATTTTTATTGGTTTCATCTGCAAATCTAGTTATGTTGCAAAATTTTGAGAAACCTCTAGCCTTGTAGGAAGATGTCAAAACTATTCACATCTTCTCTCTTTCTTGGTTGTGTTGTAAAGCTGTTGAAATATTACTTAGGGCTTGCTGAAAGAAAAACTGAGATTTGAGAATGTAACATTGAAAAAGCTAATAGCGTTCTAGCTATTAGCTTTTGTAAAAATCGGGATATTTATTATGTGGGGATTGGGAGTTCTTATTTGGAGACGAGGGACGGATCAACCAGAGGAAAAAGACAGATAGAGCTAAGAAAACCAAGGTGCTTGGTTCAGGGACGGGGGCGGGAGCAGTAGGAGCGACAGGAGCCGGACCAATTGCCGTACCATCTTCTGAGTTACTAAGACTATAGCTACCAATTGGGCCTGCTGGAGGGATGATAGACTGCCAAAAAAAGGTAATGGTTTCCCCACTATCAAAGAAGAGATCGCTATCGTTACTCAGACCCCAAACTAGAGTCTCATCGGTGTCGTCATTAAAAACAATATTAAAATCCGTATCGCTCCCATTACCACCTGCTAGACCAGATTCACTAAAGCTATAGCCTGCTACTCCAGTAAAACCAGCAACTGGAAAGCCAGCCGTAAAAGAAGTAATATCGTTGAGACTCGGGGTAACAATGTGGCGATAAATGTAAGTTTCTACCGAATCAGAGGGGCAATCAGCTTGTTCTGTTCCGATAGGGCAAAATACGCTGCTTCTTAAATTGCCTATCTCTACTGCATCATTAGTCACAAATGTTCCTGGCACTTCTGGTCCCAAGGGTCCAATAATTGCTGGACCGAGTTCGAGGGCATCAAGATCTGTAGGCGCAATCAAAACGGCTGCATGGGTTCTGTGAACCTCTAGAGTGAGCATACTCAAAGCGATCGCAGCGATTGTCCTTAAAACTTTCATCTTTCTCCTATTGTAGTTTAAGATGCTTTGATATTATCTTAAAAAATCAACCTGAAATTTAACTTAGTCCATAACCAACGTTTTACAGAACATTTTAGAGATTTTTTCTCAAAAATTTACGAACAAAATTAAGATTCAAGCGTAAACTTATGTATCATTAATCAAGATTTGAAAGAGAAAGTGATAAATTAGTAATTGAAGTCATTTAAGACTTCCCTGACAGAGATTACAGGTTTGTCCCTATTGAATAAAGGAGGTCAAACAGTCTGTTTTATCTAATATCTGTCTCGTTAAATAACAACGATAACACTCAACTAAAAAGCTGATATTTCCTCAAGTAGAAAAGAGGGAGTTAATAGACTATAATATTAAATAGTAAAACTCCAGATCAGATTAATTAAAAGAGGAAATCCCCCAGTGAGTCTAGCTTGGGTGTTGTTGTTTTGAGAAAAATACCCAATCACTAGTTTTATTGCTGTTGATATGTCTCGCAATTAAGTAGCCTTAAATATTAGTAAAATGGGGTAAATCGTAGCTAAATAGACAAAGCATGATATTATTTGTATCATGCTCAAAAAGAAAAAGGGATTCAACATAGTAACTAAATCACTTCGCTGTAAATTACTGCGAGAGGGATTTGATTTTACTGAAACCAGAACTGCTTTTAACGAGGCGGTTAATTTTTTCTTTGAGCTAATCAATATGCACTCCATTGGCTTAAATATTTCCATTAAAGATAATGGTGGATGGCGTTACTACGAGTTATTGGTGATTGGAGACAATCCAGAATATGAATTTATCTATCGAGGATTTCCGTCGCCGTTAAGACGTGCAGCTATTCGTAAAGCTATCGGTGCTTACCAATCTTGGCGCATCTTATTTGAGAGATGGCAACGGAGAAGCTCAAAACATAAACATTATCGTCCGCCAATGAAACCTAGGAGTTTTAACTTTTCTCCTAGTTTTGATGTAGGAATGAGAAAAGATGATGATGGTAACTCAATCGTTCTTAAGCTACTGGTTAAAGGACAGTGGAAGTGGATTAAGTTCTACTACCAATCTTCACCATCTAGTAATGATTGGGTAAAAGGTTCGCCTATCGTTATTTGTAAAGGAAAAAGTGCTTATCTAACCTTTGCTTTGGAAAAATACGTACCAGCAACAGGAGGAACTAAAACAGTAATGTCTGCCGACTCGGTAAGAGTTTGCAGTGTAGATATAGATTTAGACCGTCATATTGCTATTGCTTCAGTATTAGAAACCGACGCTAGGGGCAATGTCTGGGAGGTTGCAAGACGCTTCATCAACCAGAAATGTCATCTAAAGCGTAGGAAGAGGCTTTTAGGACTGATTGCCAATTCGATGAAAAAGACCAGAATAATTCATCAAGGGTTTTGTTCGACTAGATGGCAGAAACTACACAAGGGAGAAATTGAATTTAGTAGAGCAGTTGCTAGAGAGTTAGTAGAATTTGCTTGTTATCATCAATGCTCGGTTATGGCTTTTGAGCATTTATCCAATCTTAAACCCTGTAAAGGTAAATATTCTCGTCGTTCCAACCAAAAACGAGCTTACTGGCTAAAATCCAGAGTTTTTAATCAAGTAAAAGATATTGCCTATCGAGATTATTCTATGCTGACAACAAGGGTTAATCCCAGAAACACATCTCGGTTAGACCCTTGGGATAATTTGGTATGGCGAGGTAATAGTTTTCCCACTAATTTGCTTGATTATTTAGACTATCAACCAGGGGCAAACCTTGTAGCTAATACTTCTGGATACAAAGCTCACAGTGGGTTGAACGCAGCCAGAAACATCGGATTAAAAGCAATAGGACGACACAGAACTAACCCTGTGAAACACAGGGGAAAGCCTGAGATAGAAATAACTCAGGTGTGCCATAAGACTTGATGAGATGCAACACTCGTTCTTATTGTACTAGGCTTGGGTAGATTGCCTTTTGATCTCTTACTCCACTACGCTCTCAATGGTAGATGCCACGCATCTAATGCTATGAGAAGCGACTACATAAGAGATTGATCAAGTAAACGTTTTATGGTGATTTACTCCGATTTATTACTATTTAACGGCTACTCCATAACAATTCCCAGAATTGTTAGAAGGTCTAACTGTTGTTTTGCCTAAAATATTCAAGTGCTTTTAAGACGAAACGTGCGTAAGCTCCAGCTGGTCCCCCAGCCATTTCAATCGCGACATCAATAGTTTCAAAAATCTCTTCGTCTTTTGCACCTGCTTGTAACGCTTGGTCAAGATGCCATTCCATGCAAGGTTCACATTTCGTAACTATGGAAATTGAAAGAGCCATTAATTCTTTTGCCTTGTTCTCTAGCGCGCCATCACTAAAGGCTTTCTCTTCCAACTCAAGAAATGGCTTATATGTTTTGACTTTATTAAGGAAAGATAGGTGCAATTTTTGGCGGTCTTTGATGCTTTGCTCAATTTTCTAAAAAGTTAAATCCGACATCGCAATCCTCCTTTTTTTTTCTTCCACTATCTAACTATTTACTAGATTTCAAAGATATTCTCAATTAAATTTTGAACGAGCGAGCGACTCATATTTCTTAATGTTCCATAATTTTCTTAGCTTCAATCCATCCAAGACAGTTGATTATCTACGCTTCGGTTTTTTTCAGTCAGTTTTGACTTCCTCACTCTCAACTTTTTTCTGTCTTGGAAGATGGAAAATTAGCCATTAAAAATAACGCAGGGGAACAAAACCAGATTTTCTAACTAACTCTTGACCAGGTTTAGATAGCAAATAATCTTTATAAGCTTCTCCCACTTCTTCATCGACAGGGCTATTAGCTTCGATAATTACAAATAGCCTTCTTACTAAGGGATATTCCCCATTATGTAACACTTCAATATTAAGGCGATCGCTTGCTAATCCACATAAATTATTATCGCGATTTAAACTAATATAATTACTTCCCATACGTCGTGCAATAGGTAATATTTTAAAACTACACTCATCAATAACTTCTGATACAGAGACAAAAAATATACCCCCTAGATTATCTTCAATTTGTTTTAAAGCTCTAGTGGGGTATTCCAAAAAAACAACATTCTTGCCAAAAGAGTGGGACTCTAAAATATTGTTATAAAAATATTCTGTAGTACCACTTTGCTTAGGGCGACTATAGGGAATAATATCAATATCTTGTCCTCCTAAGATACTCCAGTTAGTAATTTTACCTCGATAAATATTTTCTAATTGTTTGATAGTTAAACCATCTATTTTTAAACTGGGATTTACTACTACAGCAATAGCATCGATCGCAACAGGAACTTGTTTTAAAATTTTACCTCTAACTATAGCTGAATCATACTCATGATCTTCAATTGGGCGGGAGGATTGAGCAAAAGAAATTTGTCCATCCAGTAACATTTTTATCCCTGTACCTGAACCATTGGGTAAACTGGGATGACGAGTATAAATAAGCTCAAAGTGGGGATATTTTTGGGTTAATTCTTTATTTACTAATTCTCTAATTGGTTGCCAAGTGATACTACCTCCATATTGCCAAGTTCCTTGAGGAAATTTTATAGTAGAACTAATGTTAAATTTATTAGCGATCGCGATTTGTTTAAAGTCAGGAAAAATCAGATTAAAACTCAAACCAGAGAGAAAAATTAAGCAGCAAGTAATTACAGTAGCAGTAAATTGAATAAATCTATTAGGTTGCTTTTTAGTAATAATATTATTAGCCTTATCCCCTGATAAAATACTTTTCCAATTCAAGTAATTAGTTGCAGGTTTGATACATAAAGTAGGTAGCCAAATTGCGGATGGATAGCGATTATTAAAAGGCTCTAATTTTTTTCTGGCTTGGTGAATCGAACTGAATAAAGAATTGTTATTAATAAAAGCTTGGAAGAAATATTTAATAAACTCAATTGCCACTTCATCTGGTACTGGTTCTCGCATTACAATTATTTGATTTAAGTTTAACTCACTCAGGCGATCGGCTAAACCCAAACCATCACAAGAATTAAAAATAGCTAATCGCAACCCATTCTGAATAGCTTGTCTGAAAGCATCTTTGAATTCTGCTATAGTTATCCGCTCAGTTTTATTAATTTCAATCCAGCCAATTGTGCCATCTTGATTACTACCACTATGTCCTGTAAAAATAAAAATATGATAACTAGGATTGTGCCAAAGAGAAGCACATAAATCTTTTAAACTAGGCTGAACCAAACAGGTAATTTCTGCTGTCTTTTTAGTTAATTGTTGAATGGTATTAAGATCGGATTTTGTATCTATACCATCGCTATTTCCAATTACTAATAAAATTCTGACCTTTTGCTGCTTGGTAAAATTATTAACAGGTGTAACTGCAATATCTTTAGCAGTTAAGGTATTAATAGCTACTTCTGTTTGAGGATAATATTGTATTAATAAATCCCATTCTTGCCAGGGAATCCGACATAAATTAATGTCTTGAGCATCAACAATAATTTGTAATTCTTGGTTGTTTAACTGATTAGCAATAGCAATTAACCCATCTCGAATTGGCTGCCATTCACTATTACTAGAATTAAGCCATTGATTGAGATTATTTTTAACAGCATCAACACATTTGGTAGAAGAAGCAACTGTAACTGATTTGGGAATAATTCTAAATGTAGTTTGATAACTAATGTAAGAGCGTACTGCTTCTAATTGACGATAGGTAATTTGCCACTTTTGCAGAGAAGTTTTTAAAGCCGAGGGTATAGGAGTTAAATAACCTTCTATTTCCCAAGGCTGGCTACTACAGCTTAAGGTAACAAAAAAACCCTGATTTGGTATCTGTCTGAATTTGAGCTTAATAATCTGCATAGACTAGCAGGTGTACACACTAAGTTCATAAGAAATTAACATATTTAATCAATTTCGTTCCGCTCTTCCTAAACCGATTAATGAGGCATTGGTGCAAGAAGTCTAGTATCTAATATTTAACTCATATCTTGCACCTTGAACCCCTACTGCCATTAACTGAAGTAAAAGGCTAATATAATAAGTCTATTAAAACTAGATTGAAGTAGAGGTAAGGAGATGCCAAATCCCTACTTAAGGTATTAGCCAAGAAATTTATTTCTTGATGATTTATGGCTTTCTCTTACTATATTGTTGAGGTAGATCGATAAACACTTTATCTTCTGAGGTGATACCTTGAAGAATTTGAGTTTTATCTTGTAAGGTTAAGCCAATTGTTACGGGTTTAAACTCCGGTTGATTTTGTTCATTGAGGAGCATAACTCCTGTTTGACCTTCTTGAGTTACAATCGCCACTGTCGGAACAACTAAACTATCTGCTAATTCTTGACCCAAGAAAGTGACATCTACATTCATCTTAGACTTTAGTTTTTCTTTCCCAGTTAACAGGCTAATTCTGACTTCAAAAGAGGTAACATTGTCTTCTACAACTGCTTCAGGAGCAATGCGTTTTACTTCACCTTTAAAGATGTCTTCAGGGTAAGCATCAGCAACAATTTCAACTTTTTGTCCTTTTTGAAGTTGTCCAATGTCAACTTCTGGAACTTTTGCCACAATTTCTAATCCTTGGGCTAGAGCTAGAATCGAGGTAGCAGAAGCAGAAGCAGAGGTAGAAGCGGAAGTAGTGGGAGTTACGAAAGAGCCTTCTACCGCGTATCTTTGGGTAACGATGCCACTAAACGGAGCAGTGACGATAGTATCAGAATATTGCACTTGTCTTTGTTTGAGACTAGCGTTATTAGCTTGTACTTGAGCTTCTAAAACAGCAATTTCGTCTTGGTAAGTGTTGCGTCTTTGTTGTAGAGCTAATTTGGCTTCAGCGATCGCAGATTCCAGTTGATTAATTTCAGGATTTCTAGTAGTTTCTAATTGGGTAATACGTTGTTGCAACTCAGCAACTGCTGCTTGGGCGTTTTCTACTTCAGTAAAGGCTTCATCATAAGTATCCTGAGAAATTGCCCCTTGATTTAATAAATATTGATTCCGTTTAACTCTTTGTTGAGCCAGTTTCAGTCGGGATTGAGCAGATTGTAATTGAGCTTGAGTTTGACTAATATCTTGGGGAATTCTGGCTTTAGCTTGGGCTAATCTGGCTATAGATTGGGCTAATCTAGCTTCAGCTTGTTCAATATCTCCGAGCATCCCAATTGTTTGATAAGACAAATTGGCTTGAGCTTGGTTCAATTCTGCTTGAGCTTGAAATTTCTGAGCTTGAACCTCTAAGTTTTCCATAACAGCGAGGGTTTGTCCCTCAGAGACTTCATCCCCTTGTTCTACTAGTAAAGTTACCAACCGCCCAGGATTTTTGGGACTAACATTAACACTTTTAATGGGTTCTACTGTCCCACTAGCAGATATTCTGACAGTGAGATCGTCTTGGGTAACTGGTACAGTGAGTTCTTCTAGTTGTTCAAAAGAGCCAGATTGCTGGCGAATTAAATAAGCAGTACTGCCAATAAAAATCATACTAGCAGCTAAAATACCGAAAATCCAGGGATTATTACGGCGTTTTTGGTCGAATAGAGAGAGTTGCATGAAAAAGTCCTGAAAAAAAATCTAATAATTTAATGGGACGTTGAAGCAAGATAAAATGTTTTTGGACTTTAGTAATTGCCAAGAAAACTTATTTATTGTATTTTATATACTAACTTTTTTTTACAAAGAAACTAGTAAAGCCTATATATAATAAGGCTTTTAGCGATTTATTACTTATACATAGGTTTAAATTAATTAAAAATGCAACTAACATAATATTGATAAGAAAGTTAAGTAAATATGTTTTGAGGCGAAATCGTGCCAAGATTTAATTGGTTGTTTTCTTGCATTGCTTGTGCTGGTATTATAACGGCGGATGCTATTCCTGTTCGGAGTCAGGCTCTATTGCCTTATACTCCTCAGATGGATTCTGAACAACTAGAACAGCAAGGATTTTTATTGCTGCAAGATGCAGTTCAACTAGTAAGGTTTCAGCAGTATCAATTAGCCCTCCCTAGAGCAGAATTGGCATCCCAGTTAGCTCCTGATAACTATGAAGTATGGTTCATATTGGGTAGTATCTATCTACAGCAAAATGAGATAGATAAAGGAATTGTAACTTTGCAACAGGCGGCAACCCTAGCACCAGAAGAAGAGGGGATTCTGTTTACTTTGGGGAATGCTTATTTTCAGAAAGGAGACTATCAAAAGGCTCTAGAAAAGTTACAAGCAGGACTTAAAATTGAAGACAATGCCCCTGAAGCTCTATTTGATTTGGGTAATACCTACCTTAAACTAGAAGAATTTGACCGCGCTATTAGTTCTTATAAAAAAGCTGTTAGAAAAGAAAAAAGTTTTTGGCCCGCAATTAATAATGTGGGGTTAGTAGAATACGAACAAGGTAAGGTAGATAGAGCCATCTCCAATTGGGAAAAAGCCCTCGAAATTGACTCAGAACAAGCTGAACCCATACTGGCTCTGGCTGTAGCTTGGTATATGCGGGGAGAGACTCAAAAAGGTTTAGAATTAGGAGCATCTGCCCTACAACTTGATAATCGTTATGCAGATTTGGATTTTTTACGGGAAAATCTCTGGGGCGATCGCCTAATAGAAGATGCTAAACAGTTTTTGGACACTCCCGAAATGCAAGCGATTATTACTTTCAATCGACAAAAAGCGGGAACTTTAGAGCAGAATTAGGGACTAGGGACTGGAGACTAAGGACTGGGAAATGATAAAGTAATCTTTTCCTAATCCCCCACTCCCTAATAACCAATACCTATACGCCAGCTTCAAACCTATGATTCTCCTTAATAAAAGGTTGAATATTTCCCGTTTAGCTATTAAATATCGACGCATTACTATCGGATTTTGGGTAGTAATTGCTGTATTAGGTCTATGGGCTTTGAGTTCTCTGAAATACTCTCTATTCCCTGAAATTACTTTTCCTGTGGTTATCGTTCGGGGACAAGCTCCCTTAGAGACAGTTTTAGCTACAGAACAAAAATTAACTGTTCCCATTGAAAACTCTTTAGCTTCTGTAGAAGGGTTAGCTGCGATCAATTCTTCTACTTACTCTGGACAAACTGTAGTAAGTTTATTGCTACGTACAGGAACAAAGATAGAAACTACAGTTAAAAGCGTAGAAGATAAACTGCAACAGACTGCTTTTGCTTCTGAAACTACTTGGGAGGTAACTCCTTTCAATCTCAATGAATCTGCTGTAGTTAGTTATGCTTTAACCAGCGATCGCTATACTTTACAAGAGTTGCAGGATATTACAGAAACTAAGATTATTCCCCAGATGACTCAATTACAAGGAGTCGCTAGAGTCGATCTCAAAGGAGAAGGAGAAAGCTTAGTACATTTTAACGGCAAGAAGGCGATCGCCTTTCAGGTAGTAAAACAAAGTCAGGCGAATACTCTAGATGTAGTAAAACAAGTCAATAATACTGTTACGGTTTTAACTCCAGAATTAACAGCAATACAGTTTAACAAAACAGCAACTCAAGCCCACTATATTCAGGAAGCAACCCAAGCTACCATTGATGCTTTACTAACAGCAGTTGCTATCTCAGTTATTACCATCTTTCCCTTTCTCAGAAATTGGCGAGCTACAGCGATCGCAGCTTTAACTATTCCCATCTCTTTATTAGGGACTTTTATTGTGATGGCGTTAGCAGGGTTTAATTTAGAAACCCTTACCCTACTAGCACTAGCTTTAGTGATTGGGATTATTGTAGATGATGCGATTGTAGAAGTAGAAAATATTATGCGTCATCTCGAAGCAGGGAAGACACCTCATGAAGCTGCTCTCATTGCGACTCACGAAATTGGCTTTACCGCTTCAGTTTCCACCCTCACCATAGTAGCGGTGTTTTTACCCATTGCTTTTATGGGTGGTACTCTAGGACAATTTTTCTTCCCCTTCGGTTTAACTATTTCTGCTGCTGTTTTAACCTCTCTCTTAGTCGCCCGTACCTTATCCCCCGTTTTAGCAGTATATTGGCTTCGTGCTTCTAAAAAACCCCAATTAGACTGGAATCAGCAACATAGAATTGTAGCAAGTTATCGTAAGCTACTATCCTGGGCATTAAATCATCGTAAGACTGTTATAGGAATTGCAGTAGGCAGTTTTATTGCTGGAATTGCCTTAATACCCCTAATTCCTCAAGGATTTATTCCGCAATTAGACCGTGGTGAATTTAATATTTTATACACTACTGCTTTACCCAATATAGTTCGGGTGAAACAGGAGAAACCAGAAACACCAGCCAACCGTGAGAAATCTCAATTTAGTTGGTTAAAAAAAGTAGCTCGTTCTCCTAATCGAATTCTTGCCAGAAAAACTCTTAGTGTGGGAGAAGAATTAGAAAACATTGTCCTAAATCTTCCTGAAGTAGAATCACTATATACCCTTGCAGGAGTAAGAGGTCAACCTCATAAAGGCAAAATCTATGTCAAATTAAAACCCTCTCGTCAATCTAGCACTAGTGAAGTACAAAATAAAATCAGAGAGATGTTACCACCGCTAGCTGGTGTAACAGTCAGTGTAGAAGATATTGCTTTTGTAGAAACAGGAGATGATACCCCCCTAAAAGTTGCCCTCCTGGGAGAAGATTTAGCACTGTTAGAAGAAACAGCAACAGCATTACAAGCAGAAGTCAGCAAAATACCAGGATTAGTAGAAGTCAAAACCTCAAGCGCGCCAGAAACCATTACCCATTTCAACCAACAAAGAGTAATCTATCTTTCTGCCAATCTTACCCCTGATATCGCCTTGGGAGATGCTACCCAACAAGTAATGGCGATCGCACAATCTTTACTACCATCAGGAGTAACCCTCGATCTCGAAGGTGATTCTGCCAGAATCGGCAAAATTTTAGGAGAATTTACTCTAACCTTAGCTTTTGCTGTAATTTTAATGTTAGCAACCCTCTATTTACTCTTTCGTAGATGGTTAGAACCTTTGGTAATTGGGTTATCTCTTCCCTTAGCGATTGTGGGGTCAATGTTAGCCTTACTGTTCACTCAAAGTGATTTTGGCATGATCTCCCTAATCGGATTGATCTTTTTACTAGGATTACTGGATAAAAATGGTGTGTTGCTGATGGATTATGCTAACCAACTGCGACAAAGGGGAATAAGTCGTACTCAAGCCTTATTACAAACTGGAACAGTCCGTCTTAGACCGATTATCATGACCACTGCATCTACTATCTTAGGAATGTTACCTATTGCTACAGGATGGGGTGCTGGTTCAGAATTACGTCAACCAATGGCGGTAGCAATTATCGGTGGTTTAATTACCTCTTGTCTGTTGAGTTTAATTGTTGTTCCTGTGCTTTATTCAGTTTTAGAAGATTGGGGAACAAAGAAAAAATAGGGAACAATTAGTAGGGTGGGCAGTGCATCGCCTTACTGTGGTTTTCTACTTTAAATTACTACGGATAAAAACTCTACAACTTTATCTGAAATTTATTTTAAAATTCAGTGCGATCGCCAATTAGTTAGATCGAGTCCATTTAATTTAGTTATAACTCTCTTCTGTCAAAGTAGGGGAGGTAATTTCTTTCGCCACACTGAGCAGCTTCTGCTCAATTGCACGAAGTTGTTGAAGAGCTTCGATTGTTGGGAAGTCCTGAGCAGCAAAATATAAACCCTGGTATCTGACTTCATGTTGCTTATTGTCAGCAGCAATTAGAATAATTGTTGTCCCAGCATCAATGTAAGGCGGTCCAAGTGGTACAGCAATTACATCACCTTCTTGTGAAGTTGCTCGACGTTTTTCCAATGCTGTATTCACTGCTTCTTCAACTGCTCTAGCGTCGAAACCAAAAAAGTCGTTGTCGTCGATTGCAAACCATAGCAAATGCTGTATTTGTTTAGGTGTTAACCGACTTTCAACGATTTTGCCTTGGCTGAAGCGAGCTCCAACTATTGTTTTTCCGTCTGCATAAATTGTTAGATCCGCCGTCCTGTCATTGTAGATAGAGAGTCCCCCAATCGTTTGCCATTGAATTACAATAGCACCTGAATCACTTGGCAATGTGTGAATCACGCGATCACTCCTGCATTTAGCTAATACTGACATATGAAAAAATGAAAGAGATAGGAATGCACCAACAGTTAACAATAAGAATCCACGTCTCATCCTGAAAGATTTCTTCATACTTCGTTTTACGAAAAAATCCATTTTTAATTTATCAATATGTCCTAGAAAATGTTTACATTTCTTAGATAAAGAGTATTACTTAGATAAAGAGTATTATTTTTTGTTATGAATTTTGTAGTTTTTATTCACTGGTAGAGGTGTGGGTTTACTCTCCCTACACCTCTGTCAAAATCAACTTAGTGGACGACTAATCAAGCACTCTATAATCAGTTGGAAGAATGATGCCGTATCCACCATGATCGCCAGACTCGACACCGACACCCATCATTGCCATCATTCGTGCATTTGGCAAACTATACTCATCAGCCGCTTCCAAGTTCACCTGATAGCCAAGATCTGCAAGAGAAGCAATTGTCAGTCGGCTTATTGGATTAACACCCTGATTAATAAATCCAGTCATCAATTCGTTAGCGAAGACGGCTTCTCTCCAATGACTATCCCTCGTACCGGCACCACCTGTATTCGCAACTGGAACTGCTGTAGGTGAGCCAGTACCTAGTAAGTGCCCGAATTCTTGCATTGCGTTCCTACCGGTAAAGGTGGGGTTAATGCTACCTCTCCCTTGTAATAGTCCCAGGTCACTCCAAATAGTTCCAAACCCGATGACATGAGCCATTTCATGAAGGATGACGGATAGTAATAGTCCATCGTCTTCTAGTTTTTGAAGATCGTCCTGATCGAATGTCATAACCCCAGCGATGGGGAGAAAAGAGCCTCTTCTGATCCAGGTAGGACCAGCTTGACCAAGAATTCCCCCCACACCATCAATGAAAGCACCACGAGCGTCAATTTTGATATCGTCAATCAGTTCTCCCTGCAAGTTGGCATCAGGGACATCCCCTATAATGATTGATGACCAACGATTTGCAGCTATGACAAATGCGTCTTCCTGAGATGGGGTCAATCCTCCAAGAATTCGGATATCGATGTTGTACTGGGAGCTTGGAGCTTCTTGAGTTTCTAGTTCTAAAGTCCAACTCTTAAGACTACCGCCATCTCGGAATGCCAGATCCCTGACCTCTAATGCCCATGTACCGTTCGGCGATCTCCCTTTAAAATCATTCAGATCGCCTTCAGGACGATAAGTCCCAGTAAAGGGAGGAATTGCGTTGTGAATAGATATGGGAGCATCCTGAGCAAATGTGACGTTCTTGAAATCATCAGATGACCCACCTCGCCTGTTAGCCAGGACTACACGCGATCCAGAAGGGTCGAGCAGTGAGATTCTTAAATCCCCTGTCCAAGTGTGGTCGATATCAAAGGTAACTTTTATTTTTTGAACAACATCCGACAATCCACTCACATTAATTTGGGACTGGATGGTGTTCGGTCTGCCCGGATTAATAGGCATTGAATTATTATTAGTTAACGTTGTTTTATTAGTCAACGCTGCTTTATGAGTTAATGTTGTTGGCATTTATGTTACTCCCTTAATAATTGAAGTCTTTTAAAATTTGAATTTTGTTTGATTTCCGAGTTCTGTTAATTTTCTGTAGTCAGACATAATTTTTTCTCACTGTGTTAACCTTCGTAAAGTGAGCAAAGCCTATAACTGGGAACTAAGATCTAAATTCTCCTTAAAATAACTTTTAGAAACAATACGATGATCTGCGTATAGGATTATGAAGACACTGCAACAAACTCTCCTTTGAGTAGCCCCAACTTTTCCAGAGCAACCATCACAGCAGCCGTTCGGGTTTGTACACCTAGTTTCCTGTAAATATGTTCTAGATGTTTCCGCACCGTTCCTTTACAGCAACCCAGCACTCTAGCGATTCCGGCATTGCTTTTATCTTTGGCAACCCAGAAGAGTACCTCTGCCTCACGTTTGGTGAGTCCTAGTAATTCCAGAGAAGAAATTGAGAAGGATTGTAGTTCTTGTTCTTCCAACAGCAAGAAATATTGCTCCCCGATTAGATCGCAAATAAGGCGAACAAGCAACTGCTTTCCTGCTTGCTCAATGTGTAACGGTAAACAGGGGGATGGAACTTTGCCTTGAGATGTCAGTAACGAAATCTGATGTTTGAACCAATTTTGTAAGGGTTCTGGCAATGAGTCTGGGGCATAGGGCGAAAAATACTGGCTCAGCAGTTGTTCTCCTCGTTGAGTCATGAACTGTACCTGTCCCTCTTGTGTAACAATGATCGCGCCCAGCAGCTCGAAAACTTGCTTGAGTTGTGTCAGTATTTGTTGCTCTTTGTTGAATGTAGGAGTATTTTCATCTATCTGCCTCAAGTGTTGACGCACTAGATTTAGGACACACCCCTGGCACTTTTTAAAGCGATCGCAACTCACCGAAATCCTTTGCTTTAGCACTATATACCCCTTCACTACTCAAAAATCACAAATCCTGCTGCTGGAACAGTAACCAACACTGCTTTTCCATTCCGCGCTTCCACTGTTACCGATCAACAAATCTGCGCGGCATCCGTCGAGTAAATGCACTTCAACACATCCCCTGCTTTGTTCAGTCATAGCTTGTTCCCCCACTGATATCTTGAACCTGCTATTGCCTCACACTTTTTTTGAAGGAATAAATTGTCCCGACTTAGAGACTTTTGCCAACAACTATTAACTCAAGTTGCTAGTTAGAAAAATATTATTATCCCAGAAAAATTTCTACCAAAAAAATTACTGAGCATTGATGTATCTTACTGATTTTTCCGAATAAACACTGAGAATTGAGTATCCCTACGCCTATATTATATCTCCAGGTAGTTATTGCAAATCTAAATTCGATATATTTGTAAATAATTTGTAAACATAGGCATTTGGTTAGTAAACGATACTGTTGACGAACTTAACAAAAGAGAGATCAAAGCTAATAAAATTGTTGGGAGTCTATAGTAACTTCATTAATTTCATAGTCGGTAATTTACATTAGTTCAAAATAACTAGAAAAAAGTGACTACTGATTATACGTCCAGTTTTTTGAGAGATAATTTCCTCTTTTTGCGCCAATTATACGCTTAGTTAGCCCAAACTAGACGTACAACTCCTCTTATGCTTACAGTTTGGAGAGTAATTTTAGCTTAATAATTATAATACCAATTCTGAAAAGTTAGACTACACTTAAAGCTTTTAGTAAATAATCCCAACCAGTTAATGAAATAATTTTTTCAGGAGAAATTTCTTGGTCTATTTGTCTAACTTCTTCTTTTAATTGCTCAAGATTTTCATACCTAAAATGTAACTATTCAAGCGGACTTAATATTAGGGGTCGAGCATCCCATTCCCTAGATAGTTAGTTTGACTGCGAATCCATTGCAAAAATTCTTGATTCCCATCTATCATCGGCAAAGCAACTATACAAGGACATTCATAACTGTGGTGTTCTATAATTGTCCTTTTGAGACTTTCTAGACAATGGGTTGTAGTTTTAGCAATAAGAGCTATTTCTTGACTCTCCTCTATTTTGCCCTGCCACTGATATATCGAGTATATTTCTGGTATCAGGTTTACACAAGCAGCCAATTTGGCTTCTACCAGTATTTTGCTAATTCTAGGCGCTTCTTCCATAGAATCAGTAGTGCAGTAAACCCACAAGCAATCAGCTTTGATATCCATAGGTTAATCTAATTTGTATTTTCTCTAGTTTATTAAAAACCTACCCTTGAGAGGGTTGTGGGGTCTAGGGTTTAGGGTTTGTGGGATGTGTGGGTAACAGTATTACTTATTACTTCCTCATAATTCATCGTTAAAAGAGATTATTAAACTTTTGCTTTAGTTTATTCAAAATACTATTATTTTGATTTTTCTGGCTTATTTTCTCTCTTTGTTCTGCTCTTTTTTCGGCTGTGTTAGCTTTAGGAAAATCAACATCTGGAATGTCTTTACCTAGAAACGGACATAGTTTTTCCCATCCTTCCCCTTCTGTAATATTTAACACTAAAAGATCGTTGGGTCTATCCTTAAAATATTCTAGAACTTCCTTATTATGTCGTTCATATCTTGCGATGTAAATCTCTTCATTTCCTTCAGGACAACCAACACCATAAATCCACTCTCTCATAGGAGTATTTTGCTTACCAAAATGTTTAACTTGACTCTTAATCCATTGCTCTGTTGGTCGTATAGTTAGAATAAATTTACTGCCTGGGTATTTTTCATCTAGTTCTCGGAAAATAATCGGCCAGGGGTTATCTTGAAAAGCATCATATTTAGGAACTACCCCAAATGCCAAATCATAAACATTTTCACTAATATTAGGGTCATATACTCCAATCATTCCAGGCATCACTGAGTATCCTAAATTTTTAAGAGCGTAAGCGAGAGAAGTTGTACCAGTTTTATGAAATCCAATCCCAAATATCTTTGTATTTTCTGTCATATTCTTGATTTTAAGTTCTTAGATTATTTTTAGACTATAGTTGATAAATTATACTATGAGAATTACGGGAATATTGCTAGTTTCTAAGACAGCTTCAGAAACAGAATTAAGTAGTAGTTTTTCCCAAGAATTATTTTTTCGTTTACCCATAACAATTTCTGTTACCTTATAGATTTGGGCAGTGTCAATAATTGCTTCAGGAATTGTACCTGTTTTAGTAATAAATTGATGACTAATATCTAGTAATAAACCAGAAGTTAGTCGCTGCAATTTAGCAATCTCTGCTTCTGTGGAATCATTGGCTACATGAAGCACTATCACGTTTCCATTACTCCTTCTAGCTAAGTCAGCAACTTTAGTTAAAACTACTGTAGCAACAGCAGAATTGTCTATAGCTGCTAATAATACGGTTTGGTTGATGGTAGCTATTTTAGTTGGATCTACACTATCTTTAGTTAATAGTTTATCGGCAAAAGTAGGTATTGCCCACGCACCAAGAGGAGCAGTGATTAAAATCGATAAAGCTGCGATCGCCAGTATAATGTCTCCTCCTTCTATACCTTGAGAATAAGGAATAGCTCCAATAGCTGCTTGTACTGTAGCTTTAGCAGAGTTTCCTGGTAAGAGAAATAACTTTTCTCGCCAAGTCCAATTACTTCCTACAGTAGAAAGATACCAGCCAATAGTACGCCCTAATAATAGCCCAACTGCCAGTAATATAATACCTGGTACAAGATTATTTTCTAAAACCTCTAATTGGATAGAAGCACCCATTAAAACAAATAATAGTATTTCTGCAACTATCCAAAGATGATTAAACTCAGAGCGCAATCTTCTCGCTAGGGGTGGGTCAAATTCAATCAAGAAAAACCCCAGAGACATCACCGCTAAATAACCAGAGTAATAAGGGAAAATTTTGGCACTAACAACAATTAGTAAAGCCAAAGTTGCAGTCACTAAAGTATCTTGTACTGAGTTTTGAGTAAATTTTTGTTTTACCAGCACTAAAACAATTATTCTAGCAACAAGATAACCGATTATTACTCCTAAAATGATTTGCATGATTACTTGTAACGGAAGCAACCACACTGCACTATTACTAATACTTTCTTGACTTAAAAAATTTAACAGCAAGCTAAACAACAGCAATACCAAAACATCAGATAAAGCACTACCTGTTAAAATGGCATCTGCAATACCTTTTTTGACTCCCCATCCCAAACTTTTAAGCCTTAACATTCCTGGGACAATTACAGCAGGGGATTCCGCACTGATAACACAGCCTAATAATAATCCTGTAAAAAAATCAAACTGAAAGAGCAGTATAGAGGCGATCGCAATTACTAAAGCTTCAGCGATCGCAGGTAACATACCTAATCTTATAGCAACGGTGCCCTGTTGAATTAATTTATCTTTATCTAATCCTAGTCCTGCTCTCATTAAAATTACCATCACTGCCATAGTACGTAAGTCATCGGCAATTTCTAAGACAGTATTGTCAATAAGATTAGTTATTTGAGGACTTAATAATATCCCCACAATAATCATCCCAATTAGTGCTGGTGCGCCAATCCTCCGCGCAATCTGACCCCCAATAAATCCTAATAACAGAATTAAAATCAAACTCAGTAAGATCATGTATGAAATTTTTGATAAAAATGCGATTGTGATTAATCTTTGCAGACAATAGGTATATGGTAATAGGGAATGGGGTGTGTGGGGTGTAGGGTTTGGGGAGACTGGGGAGACTGGGGGAATTGGGGGTGGTTGATGATAACTGATAACTGATAACTGATAACTGATAACTGATGACTTCTGAGTCCTTCATCCTTCATCCTTGGTAACAGACAATATAATTGACTGATAATTTTGCCTATATAGTTAAATGCTACAATCTCTAAAGGATGCTACTCCCAAAGAAATAATACTCTGGTTACTCAGAAAACGCAGAAGACTTCGTGTTACAGGAGCATCTATGCAACCTTTGCTACAACCAGGAGAAGAAATCCTCATTGATATCAATGCTTATAAGAAAGCCTCACCACAAATAGGAGATATCATCGTTGCATTCCATCCTTATCGCCCCAAGTTTCCCATAGTTAAAAGAATTGTCTCTATAGAAAAAGATGGGAGTCTTTTCTTGCAAGGAGATAATACTTTAGAAAGTACCGATAGCCGTTCCTATGGTGCAATACAATTAGACCAAATTTTAGGAAAAGTTACTAGTCGTTTTGCATAGTTGCTCATGAATCGAACAGTATGGATTGCTCGCCACGGGAATCGTTTTGATTTTGTCTATCCAGAATGGTTTAATACAGCAGAAAGGCGCTATGATCCTCCTCTCTCAGAAGATGGGTTGCTTCAGGGATACCAACTGGGAAAAAGACTACAATCAGAAAATATTAATCATATCTTCTCTTCTCCTTTTTTAAGAACTATTCAAACTGCTCATCAAATAGCGGATATCCTAGATTTACCCATCAAGCTAGAAGCTGGTTTAAGTGAGTGGTTTAATCCTAATTGGATGAGTGAAACTCCTCAAACTCATCCCCGTGAAATACTAGAAGATAAATATCACCGCATTGATTGGAATTATTGTTCTTATCTCCATCCTCAATATCCTGAAACAGAAACAGAAGTAAATTATAGAACAGGAAAAACTGCTAAGTGGCTAGTTGATAATTTCCCTGATAATCTGCTTTTAGTGGGACATAGTGCCTCAGTTATGGGTGCTACTCAAATTTTAGTCCCAAATACTCCTATATTTAAAACTCCTGTAGGTTCTCTAGTAAAGCTGATCGGTAATCAGCAAGGTTGGCAATTAGAATTAGCAGGAGACACTAGTCATCTTGAAAGGACTCAGAAGTAATAAGTAAGAAGTAATAAGTAATAAGTCTTACTTCCCCTCCTCACCCCATTCCTAGGATGTTGATCCTGTACTATGCCGAGCGCTAATAATTTCATGCAACTTTTATGCAATTGGTTGAAGTAGAAAAAGCCAATTTTCTTTTAGATAATATAGATTGACCAAAAACTTCTCGTGACAAGCGCATTAACATCAGTCAGATGGATAGTTTCCATCCCTTGGAGTACTTTATCTGGAGTTAGTTTCGTAGTAGATAAAAGAATTGTTAAAATCATTTCATTCTCTCACATATAAATCTGCTTATGAACCTTTTTAGGTTGAATCTGATGAGATATGTCCTGTTAAATAAAATCAGTAATTGCCAAATCGTTGATATTGTGATGGTGAATAATAGCCAGTAATTGATTATTGTCAGCTAGTCTAATTAAGACATCATTATGATTTGAGTTACTGCCTTGAGTAATTGTTAAATCAGTAAATTGTAAATTACTTAATAACTCAATCTTATCTTGTCCCTGTTCAAAATCAAGAATGCTATCTACACTTCCATCATTTCTCAAAATAAATAGATCTTCTCCTTCGCCACCATGGAGAGTATCATTACCCAAACCACCATAGAGTAAATTTTCTCCTTGACCTCCTTTTAAAAAATCATCTCCTGCATCGCCAAAAAGTGAATCATCCCCTTTACCACCATGGAGAGTATCATTGCCCAAACCACCAGATAATAAATCGTTTTCCTGACCCCCTTTTAAAAAATCATCTCCTGCATCGCCAAAAAGTGAATCATCCCCTTTACCACCATGGAGAGTATCATTACCCAAACCACCATAGAGTAAATTTTCTCCTTGACCCCCTTTTAAAACATCATCTCCTGCATCCTTCCTAAGCGAATCATCGCCTTTGCCACCATGAAGAGTATTATTGCTTAAACTACCAGATAATAAATCGTTTCCCTGACCCCATTGTAAAAAATCATCTCCTGCATCTGTTAAAAGTGAATTATTGTTCCGTTGAAAAACTGTTGCATAATTGCTATTACTAGCTAATATTTCTTGTCCAATTGGGGTGTCACGCCAGTCTCTATCTGGATTGATCCAATCATCTATAGAGGGAAAAACTCCATTTGCTCCTTGAAGTTGAAAGACAATATCGTTATAGTCGTGATCGCTTTTATCCCAATCGACTCGTAAATCTTCAAAAGCGAAAATACCATTACTATCTACTGCGACCATTTGAGCTTCTGCGGTACCAGGATTAGCTTCAGGAATGGAAAAGAGTGGTAGTTTCCGCTTTTGCCACATATTTTCCGGATGGTTGGCAATTTCTGCCACAGTGGTATTTTGAATTAGCATCAAAGCAAAACGAGTTCCTGGAGTCAGATTAAAAGTTTTTTGACCAAGATATTCACCACTATTAAAAGCTCCCTCCCAAGAAAAACGACTCCCAAAACGAGCTCTTTCTGTAGAGTCTTCAAGTAAAATATACCCCTGCTCGGAATTACTAATAGCACGAGTAGCAGCTTCTTGGATAAATTCTTGTGAGCCAGGAGTATAACTTTCCATTCCTTCCAGGCTAAAAACAGCCAATTCTCCTTCAAACCAGTGTCCATCAAACAAGAAGTCAATTTGAATTGCACCAGAAGAATCTACTTCAAAAACACCGTTACTAAAAGTACTGACAGGATAGTTATTAGGATTTGTTTCATAATCAGTTAACTGTTCTAAATCTTCAGTTCTTTGAAGATCATTCCAAACCATTTCTCCTAACTCAGTAAGAATATGGGTATTAGTACCGTCAAAATGTTCTGCGTGTCCTTTCCATCCTGTAGTTAAATCATTAAAATCGTCAGATTTGGCATTCCAAACAATGCGACCGATTTCTCTGTCTTCTACCACTGAAAACATTTGCTCAGTTGCAGACAAAGTACTGCGATCATTGGTTTCTGAACCATATTCTCCCACGATTACAGGAATATTTTGACTCTGAAGTAGATCTAAATAAGCTCCCAGATCATTATTAATTGAACAACAATAAATGAAACTATATTAATTTTTATAAAGAAAGCTTGACTAATTGAAGGACAAAAAAATATCAGTTAATCAAACTTTTCTAGCTACCTCAGATATAATTGAGTCAATTTTTGGTAAATATAAAATTTTTTCTGACTCTTTGACCTATTCAGAGATTAATGAAATGATTTTAACAATTGTTTTATGTACTACTGAATTCACTCCAGACTTGGTACTACAGACTATGGAAACTATTCAGATATCTGATGTTACTGCGCTTGTCAAAAGAAGTCTTTG
>JASJCP010000174.1 GCA_030065935.1 Xenococcaceae cyanobacterium MO_167.B27 | reverse complement strand
GGTCAAGCCCCAATATTTAATTGCGCGTTACCGCTTTGAATATTGTACTACGAAAGTATGGAATTAGATATAGAAATTTTGACTGAATTTCATCCCTTCACGGGACGTGAGGGTCTTCATTCAGAAGAAAGATAAACCCCTTCGATAATTTCTAAGGGAGAAGGTGGCTGATATCGTTTACCTAAAACCTTATTACCCAGTTCTCGCCACAGTGTTTTTACATCAGTTCTTCGCACCGAACGAGATAACTCAATCCTGATTTTCTTGTAGTTAATGCTATGGGGGACATACTGCTCAACTAAGCGATTCAACAACCATCGCTGTCCATATTTGAGAGAGCCATGAATCAAAAAAGCTGCTACTGACTGGACTTGGATCAATCTAAGGAATAATTGGACTTGTCGCTCATAACCTAATTTCAACAGCATACGATAGAGTTGCTCACTATTAGAAGTTTTATCTAACTCTTCTAACTCCTGCTTAACTCTCTCTCGTTTTTGTTCCGCTTCCTTAATCTGCTGCTGTAGCCGAAAACCTTCTAGGGGACGAAGTTCTCTCCTTCTCTCTAAGTGACGTAGATACTCAATTTCATCACTTAGGTAATTATATTCCTGTTGCAGTTCACTATAGCGACGTTTGAGATGTTCATCAAGGGGCATTAGAAGTTACAAGTTAAGTTCCTTTTCTAATTCTTCCATTCTTTTGGCAGCTCGCTCTCTTTTTTGCTTGGCTTCGGCAATTTGTTGTGTCAGTCGGAAACGCTCTTGGGGACGAAGATCATCTATTTTTTCTGAATTACTTAAAAACTCTATTTCCTGATTTCTATAATCATATTCTTGTTGCTGTTCCTTGAGTTCCTGTTCTAGATGACTGCGTTGTGTAGGGGTCAATGGTGATTTGACTAACTCCACTACTGGTAGTGAATTAATAACAACAGCTTTCCGAATATCCCCCCGATAATCAGCTAAAATTATATCCCCCAATCCCTCAGTACGAGCAGTTGGTTCTTGTATTCCTCCATGCTTGACATTCCAACGTCGCAAAGCATCTAACACATGATTCTTAAGATCATCGACAGTAACCATTTTTTTACCATTTCTGTCCGCCTTTCCACTTAATCCTTCCAACAAATAATAGGTAAAGACACCATGTTGGACTTGTTGCCATTCAAGTGCTGTTTGTTCGGCTGTACTCGCCGCAATTAAGGCAAAACCTTCTGCCAAATCATAAACATTCTTAATAAACTCAGGGTCAGTTAAATCCCTACCAATATCTACACCACTATGACAAGCATCTAGAGATAGTACTAACTTATTTCCTCCGCTATCTCTCATATGTCGTTCCACTTCCGCAACAGATAGCGCTCGTTGGTTTAATAAGGTGAGTTGGGTATCCTGAGTAATTAAAACAGGTTCTTTTTTCTTGCTTTCTTTTTCCGCCCTAGTTCCATGACAGGCAAAATGTACCCATACTAGGTCATCAGGTTGAACCGCCTGACAAAGTTCAATTAATCTTGCTTCTACATTGTCACGAGTAGGAAACAAGCGATTATCTGTATCTAACTCATCGTGGAGACAAACCACTTGATAGCCTAACTGAGTAAGTATTTGCTCTAGTGCTAACACATCGTTAACGCAAAACTTTAAGGTTCCAAAGTTAGGGTCACTATAGCGATTAACTCCAACTAAGAACGCCCAGCGATTAGTCATTTCATCTTAGCCTCATCACTTTCTTCTTACGGCTGCTTTGAATAAAGCTTAATTCTAGCATTTAATTGAAAATCCTCGACTAGCGGATGCACTGACAGAACAATTTGAGAAAATCCGTGAAGAAACCGAAACTGCAAACCTGGATATTGAACCCCCACCAGATGGCGGTTTCTCGGAATTAATTGGTATTGGACCTAATGCAGCCAAGAAAATTAGTTCCACTCGTCTCCCTTCAGATGTAGATGACTACGATGAGAAAGTTTCCTCTGAGCGCATTATGGCGATCGCTGATTTATACTATCTGTATCAGCTAGAAATGACTGGGGTATTCCGTGCGGTGAAAAAATTACAACAGCTTTTCCGTGCAGGTACAGTAAGGCTTTCTAGTGGGGATGGTGCTTACGGATTATATCGCTTTGATCGCCGTGGCAGACTACGTTATACCCAAAAAGATCGCTATCAAGCTTACCTTCGCGGTCTAGGTTATACCACGATTCCTCCTGTAAAAGGTGCCAAACCCAATACACAATTCCATAATCTTCTGACTCACTTTATTAACACCGTTGCTCAATATTGGCGTGATAAAAGAGTTTCTGATGTCATTCGCGAACGTGCTTACGATCCTAGTTTTGGTAGTGTGGCTGTGGTTCGACGGGCAGGTTTAGATTTACGAAATAACTTAAAATGGGCTTCCTACGGTCATATTAATGTGCTACGAGTTGAAGTAATGCAGCTATTAGATGAATGCTTCCCTATTCTCAATGCTGATGCTATCAAACGCTTATTTGGTGCAGAAAATGCTTGGGATGTAATTAAAGAAGTGATGTTGCGCTACTACAACCAAGATGTTCAAGCTTCCCAAAGATATCCTCTTGCTACCACTGGACGTAATATTCTGCGTTGGTTAGCAATTGAGCATATTCTTAAGAGTTCTCAAGCACAATTTGAAGCTTTGTTACAAGAAATCGCTAATGATGCTGAAGAATGGCTCACCAGTGCTGAAACTTTAGGTATTGCCTATCGCCGTCACAAAAAACCTATTACTCCCATAGCAAATCGTCGTCGTCATCGGATGAAAAAAATCCAACAGGTGTAGTATCCGCAATTTATGAATTGCGGATACAGTAGTTAGCTGTAGATTTTAATGCCAATTAGCCCAATCTTGAGGCTTGAGGAAAGTTTCATACAATTCAGCTTCAGGGGTATTGGGTTCTGGCTGATAGCAGTATTCCCAACGTACTAGAGGTGGTAAAGACATTAAGATGGACTCTGTACGTCCATTGGTTTGCAACCCGAAAATAGTACCTCGGTCATAAACTAAGTTAAATTCCACATAACGTCCTCGACGATATAGTTGAAAGTCTCTTTCGCGATCGCCATATTCAGTGTCTTTTCTTCTTTGGGCGATGGGTACATAAGCAGGTAAAAAGGCGCGACCACAGTCTTGTACAAAACTAAATAATTCTTCCCAAGTGCGGGGTTCAATATCCCCCAATTCCTTGCTGTAATTAGCTGCTAGACTGTCTTTATATGGTCCTCTGTAGAGACTACCTTGTCCATCTTGATAATCAAAAAATAGTCCTCCTATACCTCTGCTTTCCTGACGGTGTTTGAGATAAAAATATTCATCACACCAACGCTTGAAGACAGGATAATATTCTTGATGATGCTTATCGCATACAGCTTTATAAGTGCGATGAAAATGAGCAGCGTCTTCCCCAAAACCATAGTAGGGGGTTAAATCTGCACCACCACCAAACCACCAAACAGGACCCGCTTCAAAGTAACGGTAGTTTAAGTGGACGGTAGGAACATAAGGATTACGGGGATGCAAAACCATAGATGTTCCTGTAGCATAAAAGCCTTGTCCTTCTGCTTCTGGTCTTTGCTTCAAAATCGAAGGGGGTAAGTTTTCTCCCCAAACTTCAGAGAAATTAACTCCTCCTTGTTCTAAGATTGCACCTTCTTTCAAAACTCTGGAACGCCCACCCCCGCCTTCTTCTCTTTCCCAACTATCTTCTTGAAACTTCTCTTGACCGTCTAATTCTTCTAAGCCAAGACAAATTTCATCTTGTAGCTGTTTCATAAACTGACTTACTCTTTCTTTGGAGTCAGCAGGAGGATTTGAAGATTTAGCAGTATCAGTTTTCTGGGGTTTGATAGCAGTCATCTGTTAATTTTCCCTATTATGGGCTTAGTGATTTTCGTAATAGTTCCTGAGTCAAACTCTCTCAATTTTGAGCGACTCAAGTTAATACTGAATCAGAGTATTGCTACTTCTTGGGTAAATAGCAAAATTTCTTAACGAAGCTCAAACCTATGAAAAACTAAGTAATTTCCCCTTAGATTTTCTTAACAAGCTATCACGTAAGATAGCGAACGAAAACCAAGTTATTGTGGTAGAAAATCTGTCTGTATCAAATAGACAAAATTTCTCTTGATATTCGTGTTTGGGATTCTCCGTCTTGTAGCACTAAACATATAGCTCTTGACAAGGATGAGGAATGAGGCTTCATAAGTAATAAGTAATAACAATCAATCCCCAATCCCCCAATCCCCCAATTCCTAATCCCCCAATTCCCCATTCCCTAGATTTGTCAAGAAATCTTGAGAGAATGTAGCGATCGCGCCTCTCCCAAAAAAAGTCTCAAAACATTTTGAGCTATATACTTATAAGACTTGCTTTCTCAACAGAAATTTCTGATTTATTATAAGGTAGAAAGATTTGCACATAGCAATCCATGGTTCTTTTTGTTGCATCATAGGCAACAAATTCTAAGATAAATACTAGGCAAGTAATTACAGTTATCAGCGTGGTTTCAACAAGCGTTCCCCAAAGCAAGAAAGATATTGTTACTCCCCAACGTCGTACAGGGGCATTTGCACTAATTGATAGTTTATGCCGTCACGGAGTGCAGCACATTTTCGGTTATCCAGGGGGAGCAATTCTCCCTATCTATGACGAATTGTATCGAGCAGAGGCGAGAGGAGACATCCAGCACATTTTAGTGCGCCATGAACAGGGTGCATCCCATGCAGCCGATGGCTATGCTCGTGCTACTGGTAAAGTGGGAGTATGTTTCGGCACTTCTGGCCCTGGAGCAACTAATCTAGTAACAGGTATTGCTACAGCACACATGGATTCGATTCCGATGGTGGTAGTCACTGGACAAGTACCTCGGAATTCTATTGGTACAGATGCGTTTCAGGAAACCGATATTTTTGGTATTACCCTGCCCGTAGTCAAAAATTCTTACGTCGTAAGAGAAGCTAAGAACATGGCTCGTATTGTGGCAGAAGCCTTCCATATTGCCAGTACAGGTCGTCCTGGACCTGTGTTAATAGATATCCCAAAAGATGTTGGTTTAGAAGAAATTGACTATATTCCTGTAGAACCAGGGGATGTACAATTAACAGGCTACAAACCAACCGTCAAAGGGAATCCCCGTCAAATTAATGCAGCCTTGGAATTAATCGAAGCAGCCAAACAACCTTTGTTATATGTTGGGGGAGGCGCGATCGCATCATCGGCTCATGGGGAAATTCAGGAATTAGCAGAACTGTTCCAAATTCCTGTAACTACTACCTTAATGGGATTAGGGGCATTTGATGAATACAACCCCCTGTCCGTAGGAATGTTAGGAATGCACGGCACTGCTTATGCTAACTTTTCTGTGAGTGAGTGTGACTTGTTGCTTGCTGTTGGAGCAAGATTTGATGACCGCGTTACAGGAAAACTCGATGAATTTGCTTTCCATGCCAAAGTTATTCACATTGATATCGATCCTGCGGAAGTAGGAAAAAATCGCGCTCCTGAAGTTCCTATTGTGGGAGATGTCAAAACAGTACTCCAAAAAATACTAGCTCGGGCTAAAAAGTTAAATTTACCTGTTGACTCAGCTAAAACTAGACCCTGGTTAGACAAAATTGCTCACTGGAAAGAAGACTACCCCCTAGTAGTACCCCACCCCGAAAATAGCTTATCTCCTCAAGAGGTAATAGTAGAATTAGACCGCCAAGCTCCCCGTGCTTACTACACCACAGATGTGGGTCAACACCAGATGTGGGCTGCTCAATTCTTAAAAAATGGCCCTCGTCGCTGGATTTCTAGTGCTGGTCTTGGCACAATGGGTTTTGGTATGCCATCTGCTATGGGAGTACAAGTAGCTTTTCCTAATGAAGATGTTATTTGTGTAAGTGGTGATGCTAGTTTCCAAATGAATCTACAGGAATTAGGTACTCTGGCTCAGTATGGCATCAAGGTCAAAACCTTAATTATTAATAATGGTTGGCAAGGAATGGTAAGACAATGGCAACAGGCTTTCTTTGGAGAACGCTACTCCTCTTCTAATATGGAAGTGGGAATGCCAGATTTTGAATTGCTGGCTAAAGCTTATGGCATTAAAGGTATGGTGATACGCCATCGCGTTGAATTAGCAGACGGTATTGCTCAAATGCTGGCTCATGATGGTCCTGTTTTAGTAGATGTGAGAGTTACTAAAGACGAAAACTGCTATCCTATGATTGCTCCAGGTAAAAGCAATGCTCAAATGTTGGGCTTACCAAAGCGCAATACAGTAGAAGACAGAATTAAGTTTATTGAATGTAGTAACTGTGGCGCACGTAATACCGTCAACAACAATTTCTGCCCTGAGTGTGGCACTAAACTATAAGTTTCGTTAGCTTCTGTAACAAATTTACAATTTTGTTGTAATCCCTCGCTTCACTGCAAGTGAGGGTTTTTTGCAGGGTTCAAATTTAATATTTTTTTTGGCTCTTTTTTAAAGATTACTTAAACTTACCGCTATACTATTGGCAATACTAGAAAAATAAAGAGAGATTTTACACACACAAACAAAACTCCCACGATAGTAAAAATCTTGAAATTATGTTTAAGAAAAACACTCTGCTGATTATTTTGTTTAGCATTTTAGTCTTTGGAGGGGGTTCATTGGGCATCAAATTTTTGGCTCAAAACCCTAGCAGCGAAATACCTCAGCAACTACAAAATGATTCAACAGCTATTAAAGCTAGTCATAAAAGTAACTCAAACCCCAACAATTCTAATGATTCTTTGATTGAAGGGGCGGATTTTCAAGCTATAGTTTCTGAGAACATCAACCCCAATAGTGAATCTCTGGTTGGGGAGTCGGATTTAGCCAAACCTCATTACGATAAAGGAGTTATTTTGAGCATCTATGGAAAACATCAAAGAGCGATCGCCAGCTTTGACCGTGCTTTATCTATCAATCCCAATTTTGCTTTAGGTTATTATAGTCGAGGCATTTCTTGGGAACAATCAGGAAATACTCCAGCAGCTATTCAAGACTTTCAAAAAGCAATTTCTTTGGCTCAAAAACAAGTTAATACTAATTTACAACAAATGGCACAACAGAAATTAGATAGTCTTTCTAACAACTAATAATTAGTTGGTTCAAATTCATTAGAAAATGTTTGAATCATACTACTTATAGGGACGTAGCATACTACTGTCCCTACTGTCTCCTGATTACTGATTATGGGGATTGGAGCTTAAGTATCAGGTAACTCCTAGCCAAGATATCAACACGGGGAAGCACAAAAAAACCTGGATACCCAGGTTTCTTATTTTTAATATTAATTTTTGTTATGAATGAATTTCTTGATTTTATTTGGCTCTAGTCATTTTCCCAGCTTTCATAAGCGACTAAATCGCTAATAGTGTCTCTAAGTAAATATTCACCTCTTTCTAATTCACACTCGACACATACCCATTCCCTAGCAGGAATATATTTACAAAGAGTGTAGATTGGTTGTTGGCGACTCAGAATTCCCTTCTCAATCAGTTGACGAGCTTCTTCTTTTATGGATTCGATAGTATATGTGGTAGTGGGATAAAAACTAGTAGCACTCATAAACATGACCTGAATAATTTTTAGGTTTGATTTACCTTCTATCAATATAAAACAATATTTAGATAAATAAAACAAAATTTTTGCTGTATCTAAAAATACAAACGATAAAAAAATGTAAAGAATTTTTTGTCCTCGAAGGTTTTAGGATAAAAATAAATTGAAATCATAGGTTGTGATGATTGTTTTGACGATCGCCCTGTTATCTCTAGCTATTTGGTTATTTCTCTTACTTTTGTGGGGTCAGTTTTGGTTAGCAGAACCACAATTAATTATTAACACAAGTATATTACAAAAATTTCCTATTGTCAGAATCATCATCCCTGCAAGAAATGAAGCGCAATTGCTGAATCAAAGTTTAACTTCTGTTTTAAAACAAGACTATTTGGGAGACTTTTCTGTGGTGCTAATAGACGATAATAGCACAGACTCGACTCAAGCGATCGCCCAAAAAACCGCCGAGACACTACAACTGACAGATAAGATCAAAATCATTTCGGGTCAACCTTTACCCAGTGATTGGAAAGGAAAGTTATGGGCGATAGAACAAGGAATCAACTACGCACTTGGGCAACAACCCCAACCAGACTATCTATTATTGACAGATGCAGACATTAAACATCATCCTCAAAATCTAACAGAGTTAGTCACTAAAGCAGAGACAGAAAAGCTAGAGTTAGTTTCGCTGATGGTATTACTCAGATGCGAGAGTTTTTGGGAGAAATTGTTAATCCCTGCTTTTGTCTTCTTTTTCCAGAAACTATATCCTTTTCGTTGGGTAAATAATCCTCAAAGCCCTATTGCTGCTGCTGCTGGTGGTTGTATCTTAATTCGCCGTCAAGCTTTAGAAAAAATCGGCGGAATAGGTACGATTCGCAATGCGTTGATTGATGACTGTACTTTGGCAAAAACCGTCAAATTTGCCAACCCTAAACAACCTTCTCCTATTTGGTTAGGACTTAGTTCATCTGTTGTTAGTTTGCGCCCTTATGACTCTTTAAAAACGATTTGGGATACGGTAGCACGGACAGCTTACACTCAGCTAAACTATTCCCCCTTCTTACTTATAGCTACTTTATTGGGTATGGTTTTAGTTTATCTAACCGCCCCCATCGCGGGTATTTTTGGTCTAATCATTCAGAATTACGAGATCGCCTTTATCGGACTGGTAACTTGGTTGCTAATGAGTATTGCTTATCTGCCAACTATCAGACTCTACAAGCTATCTCCTTTTTGGGTTTTTACCTTACCAGCGATCGCAATTTTGTACGCTTTAATGACTCTCGATTCTGCCATCAGATATGCAAGAGGTCAAGGGGGTGCTTGGAAAGGAAGAGTCAACAAAAGGATGAAGGATGAGGAAGTAATAAGTAATAAGTAATAAGTAATAAGTATATTTCTCCCCAGTCTCCCCAGTCCCCATTCCCTATTACCTCAATCCTCGCTCCTCATAAGTTATGTCAATTTTTCCTGACATTTGCCAAATTTATAAGTATTATTTTAAGCGTTTGATCAGCCATTAGGAACTATTAATGTTATGAATTGATGACATTATAACTCCTGTAAAGCTGATTCCTTCGTTACGAAGCCTCGATCCATATAACCTTGCCCTTGATCCCGAAGGGGAAGTTAGTTTTAGATATAGATAGTTAAAAATACTCACATAACTTAAAAGTCGAAAGACTGCTAAAGTTCATTTGATCTATTCCTTATGGATTTAGCCTGACCCAGACAGTCTGAAAGCTGCCAACGGTTAGTTACCGTACATAAAAATCGGAGGCTGCATAAAAATGGCAAAGAAACGCCCCCCTCTAGAAGAGATGACATTAAGGCAACTACGCAAAGTTGCCAGTGAGCTTAGTATATCCCGCTACAGTCGGATGCGTAAAGCGCAACTGCTGAATGCAATTCAAAAAACCATACAAAAAACTGAACAACTATTTCAACAACCATCGCCTACTCAGGAGGAACAGCAAGTGGAAGCTACAAAATTTCAAGTTGGTCAAGAAACAATTGCTGATGACACACTATCTTCTGTCGATCAAGATTTAGGAGAACTGCCTGATGGCTACGGTGAAAGCCGTATTGTGCTATTACCTCGTGATCCTCAGTGGGCATACTGTTATTGGGATATTCCCAACGAACACAAAGAGGAATTACGCCGTCAAGGTGGACAACAACTAGCCTTGCGAATCTACGATGTCACTGATATCAATCTGGAACATCAAGCGCCCCACAATATTCAAGAATATCTCTGTGATGAACTAGCAAGAGAATGGTATCTACCCATCCCTGTCAGTGATCGCGATTATGTAGTGGATATTGGCTATCGTTGTGGAGATGGACGCTGGTTAAGTTTAGCTAGGTCAACAGCAGTCCGTATTCCTCCTGTCTATCCTTCTGACTGGATTGAAGACAACTTTGTCACAGTTAACTGGGAACAAGAGTTACGTGGTCAAACCGTATATACCCTCGTACCTCCTAGCAAGAAACAAGCTGCTGCTGCTGTTGGAAGTAACGAGATTTACGAGCAAATCTTTGACATGACCAAATCAGTAGAAGCAATGAGAGTTGCAGGTTCTCTATTTGGTTCAATGCAACAAGTTCCCGAACAAGCAATAAGTTCTTACATCTTCCCCTCTGGTGTAGGAATGTGGGCTGTTCCTACTGTTTCTGGCTTGAATATGTCTGGTGTGGGAATGAATATGTCTGGCGTTGGATTCTCCGCGTCTGCTGCTCCTGTTCGTCCCCGTAAATTCTGGCTTGTTGCAGATGCAGAACTTATCGTCTATGGTGCAACCGAACCCGATGCTACAGTTACTATCGGTGGTCGTCCTATCAAACTCAATCCTGATGGTACATTCCGCTTCCAGATGTCCTTCCAAGATGGTGTTATCGACTATCCCATCGTAGCGGTAGCTGCGGACGGAGAGCAAACTCGTTCTGTTCACATGAACTTTGAACGTCAAACTCCTTCTCGCAATACCAATACTAAAGAAGAAGCTGTAGAAGAATGGTTTGCTTAAACTGTGATCATCCTTAAATTTTGGCGACACCTATAATTTAAGGTAGGGGCTTGGCAATGCCAAACCCCTACGCTATTGTTGCATTCTTTTTTCACAACGGGATTATTTTGTAGAACTGCAACTGCTAGGATTATGGGGAATACGTTGATTTTGCTCATTGGTAGGATAAGCAGTTAGAGTTACTGTTCCATCTTCTCTTACTATTACTCCCCTAGCTGGATAAATATCGCCCTGTGATGTTTTAACTGGTTGAATTTGAGAGGTAATATTCTGGGTTGTTTGCTGATAACGAGCCTGAGAAAAGTTAGGTGTAATT